>JAOZNO010000215.1 GCA_029933755.1 Bacteroidales bacterium
TTGTAATATATGAGATCTCCTCCTGCACATATTCTAATTTTGTAGCAATAATATTTTCTTCAACATCCTGATACATTTTTTTTTCTAAGTTATTTTGTACTGTTATAAATACAAATGCTACCAAAAGCATTAAAACGAAAAATGGAAGAAAAATCAAAAGTGTTTGTTTGATTATTCCTGCCTTAGTTAATTTCTCTGTATAATTTATACTATTTCTAAAATTCATATTTACTCTTTCTTGTTCAAATTAATTTATTTAAGCTAAATATTTATTAATCATCTCAGTTATTATTCCCTCACTTATAGGCTTTGAAATAAACTCATCACAACCGGCTTTTAATGCTTTTTCCCTATCCGCTTTTGTAGAGTATGCTGTTTGGGCAATTATTGGTAAATCAGAACGAAATAGTTTGATTAACTTGCTTGCCTCAAAGCCATTCATTACCGGCATTTTTAAATCCATTAAAATTAAATCTATATCAGAATTATTTTCACAAATTTCAACAGCCTCCTGCCCATTTTTAGCATGTAAAGTACTTATGCCAATATCTATATCCTCCAGCAATGCTTCAAGATACAAATGATTAACCTCCTCATCTTCAACAATCAGAACGATGTGTTTTTTAGTTATATGCTCACTTTTAATACTTGTAGAACTATTCTCAACTTGATTAATTTCATTATCGGTATTTACTAAATTGTACGGTATTGTAACAAAAAATGTTGATCCTTTGCCTTTTTCAGATTCTAATGTGATTTTTCCGTCCAGTAATTTGGCATTTTCTTTAGCTATGGATAAACCAAGCCCTAATCCCCCAAAATTACGAGCAATACCACCATTTTCCTGTGAAAATCGCTCGAATATTATTTTTTGCTTATTAGGGGCAATACCTATTCCTGTGTCTTTTACGTATATTTCCAGTTGAAACACGCCATGGCGTGTCTTTACAAGAGTATATCCAAACTCAATAAAACCTTCGCTGGTAAATTTCAAGGCATTTTCAAGCAAATTGCTTACTATTTTTGTTAGTTTGGTTTTGTCAGTAAATATTTTGCATTCTTCATCTGATAGTGGTTTTTGAAGATATAAAGGGATTTTATTTTCTTTTGCTTTTATATCAAAAATGGAAAATAATTCTAATAATAAGTCATTTAAACAGAGTTCTCTGTTTTCTACTTTTACCTGCATTGTTCCCAATTCAGATATTTCAAGAATATCATCAATAATTCGCATTAATTGATTCCCACTATTTTGAATGATATTAATATAATGCTCTTTCTTCTTTTCTGACTTACCGGATTTATTCAGTATTTTTGAAAAGCCCAAAATACCATTCATTGGCGTTCTTATTTCATGCGACATATTGTTAAGAAATTCTGTCTTTAAACGGTCGCTTTCTTCTGCTTTTTCTTTGGCTATTAGTAGTTCTTTTTCAGCTTGTTTCCGTTCTGTAATATCACTCCCAATTATAACTAAACCTTTTCTAGAATTATCATCATTAAACAGCGGAATTTTAATAACGTCATACGTTTTATTATCGCCTTTAGGTATAGGTACAATTTCTTCTACGTTTGTAGTTACCCTGTTTTGCCATACCGTTTCATCTGTTTTTTCACAAAATAAAAGAGCTTCTTTATAAAAGTCTGCATTTTTCGCCAATTCCCGGTCAGTTTTACCCTTATAGTCAACATTTGCTAAATCAAATAATTCTAAGCCCGATTTATTTACTTCTAGCCACTCACCGTTTCCACTTTTAAAAAATATTGCATTAGGTAATGCATTGATTAAAACCTTTAGCTTATTTTCGCTTTCTTCGGCTTTTTCTTTGGCTTTATTAAGTTCTTGTTCTGCTTTTTTACGACCCGTAATATCAACAGATCTACCCTGATAGCCAATAGGTTGTCCGTCATAGTCATGAAGTAAGTTACCTATTAACTCAACATCTATTAAGCTACCATCTTTCCTAACTTGTTTTAATTCTACCTTATGCTGAACAATCTCACCTTTTTTATATTGCTTAATTAATTGTTCTGCTAAGCTCTGGATTTTTTTTAAGCCTTCGGGCAACAAAAAAGTAGATGCTTTTAAACCAATAAATTCTTCAGGTGTATAACCCATAAAATTATAAACAGCACTATTAATAAATGTTGTATTGAATTTAAGATCGGTAGTCCAAATGGTATCCAAAGTGTTGGTAGATAAAAGCCTGTATTTTCTTTCACTCTCAAACAATGCTATTTCTGCTTTATTTTGTTCAGTAATATCCCTGATGATACCAAGTACAAGTTCTTTATTGTCAACTTTTATTACTTTACCTACTATTTCGGTAAGGTATTCTGTTTTATCTTTTTTTTGTAGATTTACACGAATGGGTAGGCTTTCCATTTTTTCTTTACTATCATAAAAACTTTGCTGAGGCTGATCTTTAGCTTTCATATCGAAAACCGTCAATTTCAAAAGTTCTTCCGCTGAATAGCCTGACATTTTACAAAATGCAGGATTTACAAAAACATAATTGCCATCCATATCAGCAACCGTAATTCCTTCAACTGATTGATTTGTAATTGCGCTAAATATTGCTTCGTCTTCCTCAGCTTTTTCTTTAGCCTGAAGACGTTCGGTTATGTCTTGGAATATACCCACTGCACCTTCCAGTTTGCCATATTCGTCAAAAATAAGATTTGTGCTTGTTTCAACAAACACGGGCTCACCGTTTTTACGTTTGTGTTTTATAATGTAGTTTTTAATACTGCCTTTCTTTTGCAATTCTTTTATAAACTCCTCATTATCCATCTCATCGTAAACAAAATCACTAGCCTGTTTGCCTATAATTTCATCAAGACTGTTACATTTATATAACTCAACAGCTGAAGGGCTTGCTAATAAAATTTTACCATTTGCATCTAATTTGTAATAAACATCCTGCATGTTTTCAAAGATTGAACGTAGCTGCTCTTCACTTTCCTGTATAATTTTTTCTGCGTTTATTCTCGCAGTAATATCTTCGGTAAATAAAACAAAACCAGCAAGTTGCTTTTTAGTATCCCAAATACCACTAACTGTTGATTTAAGATGAATAGCCCCTTTGGGAGTTTCAGAGTTTACGTAATATACATATTTCGTGTGTTTTTTTACAATTTCAATTGCTTTTTCAATTCTCGAAAACTCAACTTTTTCCATTGCATGAATTTCGGTCAGGTTTTTACCAATGACTTCTGATGCTTTATATCCAAATATTTCTTCTGCCCGCGGATTAAAAAAAATGACATTTAAGTCAATATCTGTTGCAGCAACAGAAATGTCTGTTGAGCTATGCATTATATTATCCAACAAGTTTGCCTGTGTTAATCCTGATTTGTCGGATAATTCCCGATGAAGCATTTTTACTTCTTTTTCTAATTCCTGATACGTTGGTTTTGTTTTCATAAGTTTTAATATTCAAATGATGTACAAGGTTTCGTTTTTTACTTGTTTATTGTGTATTGAGCGTTGCTTATTGAGTGTTTTCATTTATTTAATATTCAAGAAATTGAGTGTTTTCATTTATTTAATATTCAAGAATCAACATACAATAAACAATATTCAATTTTATCCATTACTAAACCTTATTGTAAAATATCCATATCGCCTATTTATTTAATTGCTCTCATAATTAGTAAGTTGATTAAGCAGGTATTGTAAAAATAAACTCACTCCCTTTTCCTATTTCACTTTCCACCCAAATTTCACCTCCATGTTTTTCAACAAATTCTTTGCATAATATTAATCCTAGCCCTGTGCCTGTTTCACCATCAGTACCATTTGTTGAAACATTTTCGGATGTGTTAAATATTTGAGCCAGGTTTTCTTTCGGAATACCTACACCACTATCCTTTACGTATATTTCTTGTAGAGACGTACGGCCGTACGTCTCTACGTGCCGACACCCAATTTCAACCATTCCTCCTTTGGAGGTAAATTTTATGGCATTTGATAATAGGTTTCGTAAAATAGTTGCCAGCATATCTTTGTCGGCCTTTACAATTGTATTTTCAGGTATTTTATTTTTAATAATAATTGACTTATTTATTGCTGTTTGGTTTAATATATCTATGGTTTGTGCTGCCAATAGATAGAGGTTTTCATTTTCGGGATTAAAATCAATTTTCCCTCTTTGTGACCGAGACCAAACAAGCAAGTTTTCAAGCAATTTATATGTATTCTGTATATTCTGATTTAAGATACCCAGAAATTGCTTTTGCTTTTTCAAATCGTACTTTCCAAAATTATTGATAAGTAGTTTTGAAAAACCAAGCATGCTGTTAAATGGAGTTTTTAGGTCGTGTGCAATTATAGAAAAAAACTTATCTTTTGTAGCATTAAGCTCTTTAAGTTGTTTATTTTTCTGCTGCTTTTCCAGTTCTATATGTTTACGATCGGTTATATCTTGCAAAACACCTATCATTTTCACTAGTTTTCCTGATTTTACAATTATTCTTGAAGTTTCATCAATCCATTTAAGCTCGTTATTAACAATAATTCTATATTCTGTTTTGTGCTCTTCATTTTTATTTTTAAGTGCTAAATCCAGCTCTGAAATTATTCTTTGTTTATCATCAGGGTGTACATAATTAAAATACTCATCCCCAGTCATTACTCCTTTTGTTTTTAATAAACCAAAAATATGATAAGTCATATCAGACCATACAATCTCATCTGTTTTAACATTCCAATCCCAGGTTCCTATTTTTCCTGCATTTTGAGCTAATCTCAGATGTTCTTCACTCTCTATCAAAGTATTTTCTGCTTTTTTCTGACTAGTAATAAGCCTATTATTACCCCTTATTCCAAGCAATTCTCCGTTTTCACTATACACATCTTTACAAACATGCCCAATCCAATGTTCTCCATTATTGCGTGTAATAATTCTAAATTCTACGGGAATTCTTTCACCATCATTATCTAAATCATGCTTATGTTTAAGAAAAAATGCCCTATCATCCGGATGAATCAATTTTGTCATTAGCTCTTTATCAGCATAAAAATCCTTGGGTTTATAACCTGTTGTCCGTTCAGAAGCGGGTGAAACATATATAAATTCCCCATTAATATCTGTCCAGTACTCCCAGTCATATGTATATTCAGCAACTATTCTATATTTTTCTTCACTTTTCTTTAAGGCAATTTCAATTACTTTTTTATCAGTTATATCTTCTTTTATAGCAAGATAGCTTTTTATTTTCCCGGCATTGTCTTTTATCGGTGTAATAGTAACATTTTCCCAAAAATAATCGCCATTTTTTTTCTGATTATGAAATTCGCCTTTCCATGTTTTTCCTGCAGTTATTGTTTTCCACAACTTTATGTAATATTCTTTTGCTTGTGTTCCTGCATTTAAAATTCTGGGGTTTAAACCCAGAGCTTCTTTTAAAGTGTAACCTGTTAAATCTTCAAATTTTGGATTTACATATTCAATATTTCCTTTCGTATCAGTAATCACTACAGTATTTGAACTCTGTTCAACTGCTGTGGATAGTTTCAGTATTAGTTGTTTGGCCTTTTCATTTTTTATTAAGGCAAATACAATTGTAAAGCCTATAATTATAAGCGACAATAAGCTTAACACTTGTCTGATTTTATATTGTTTTTTAAGATCTTTGATTATTATATCTTTTTGATATGAAAAAATATAAGCGGCAGGCTTGCCTTCAACATTTTCGATATATACAAAAGAAATTAGATAGTAATCATCTTCAATTTGTCTGTAGGTAGAAAAACTTTCATTTGCTTTAAGTTTATCCACAATTTCAAGTTTTAAATCTTTATCAATTTGCTTTATGATATTTAATGTATCATCAGTGTAATGTAAAAATCTTTTTTCGTGTACATAATCATCCGAAATTAAACTTGCCACATAATTACTCTTTTTGCTTGGAGAAACTTTTTTTTCAACCAGATCCTTTCTTATCATAAAGCCAAAAGACACATCCTCTATTTGTTTTAGTGTATTCATAGCTTCAAAAGAAAAACTTATTTCAACACATCCTACATGTTCATTATCATAAAATACAGGAAAAATAGAACGAAAACCCGTGTAGGTTCTACCCTCTTCAAAGCCAATATATTTTTGTTTGGTTTCATTCGCCATTTTTACAGAATACCGTACATCAGTCAAATCATCACCGTATTTTTCTGGACGGTGAAACCTTAAAAGGACTTCGTTATTTGGTAGTATAAATATTAGTTGCCTGATACTGACTGTTTTGAGGTAATCATAGGTTGATTGTAGCATTTTATGTAAACGCTCTCTTATTTCTTGTTTTTGCATACTATCTGCCAGGCATGCTCTGCTTTGAAGTTCTAATATATCGGGTTTATTAATTGTTTGGACGAATATATTATCAACCATCATCGTATAAACATTTAAAATGGTTTTTCGTTTTACCAATAGCGATTGAGTATACTCTTTAAGATGTTGTTCTATACGGTTTTCATAAAGATTCTTATTATTAAAAAACATAATACTTTCAATAATAATAAAACCGATGATTGTAAGTTGTATTTTTTTGTTTTTCATATTTAGCCAGCTATATAAAACTAATTTTCATTCCGTTTTTAAAGTAAAAA
>JAOZNO010000216.1 GCA_029933755.1 Bacteroidales bacterium
GATTAAACAGTTTGGAAGTTTGCCCGAAGCCTTAAGATGGTTTAAAGGAGAGTAAAATGGCTCTCTGAGCTGTGTAATGGTTTATTAGCACAGCTCAGAGAGTTGTTCTACTCTACAACAGCTTTCCTTGTTGGTTTAAATCTACAGCTCGGAGAGTTGTGTTATATTACCCTCCTTACTGCATCAATTACAGTTCCATCAACCCATTTAATTACGGCAACAACTTCATCACCCAATTCTACTTTTTCTGGTTTCCCACAGATTCTTTCTGCTTCTTCTTTAAGTTCATGTATTGTTTTTATTAGTAAACCTGAGTCTTTTGCTTTTTCAATCAAATCAGTACGTAAAGGGTTTATTGCAATTCCCCTTTCTGTAACAATCACATCAATTAATTCACCAGGACCACAAACCGTAGTAACTTCATCCCTGATTACCGGAATTCGGTCTCTAAATAATGGTATGGGTAGAATAACTGTTTTAGAGAATAAACAATTTTGCCATCCGCCAATTCCGTGCAATAGATAACCGTCAGAATGTGTAGCTACATTGGCATTAAAATTAACATCAACTTCTGTCGCACCAAGTATAACCACATCAACTAGTCCTGCAAAGTTACCTTTACTATGATAATTATAACTGGTAAATGGGCTTGACCATACATGATTATTATTTTCAGCCATGGAGCGTACACCTTCCAGATCAAAAGTTTGTCCGTCAAGAATGTATTCGATTAAGCCTTCTTCAAGCATACTAACTAAATATTTGTTGCTTCCACCTCTTGCAAAACGCGCTTTAATATCTCTTTTACGCATAATATCTGCAAAATATTGGCTAACAGAGAGGGAGGTTCCCCCAGCACCTGTTTGGAAAGAAAAGCCGTCATGGATAATACCTGTTACATCGCAAAATTCAGCAGTCATTTCAGCTAATAGTAGCCTGTCAGGGCTTTTGGTAATCTTGGTTGTTCCTGAAATAATTTTTTCAGGGATACCAACCTTATCCATTTCTACAGTATAATCTACGTGATTACCCTGGATTTGCCATGGAATACATGGGAATTTTACCATATTATCCGTTACAACAATTACCTTATCAGCATATTCCGAATCTGCAAGTGCAAAACCAAGCAGACCACTGGCAGATTGACCGTATAGACCATTTGCATTTCCAAAAGGGTCAGCACAAGCTGCTCCAATAACAGCAATGTCAATTTTTACCTCACCATCCTGAACTGCCTGGTAACGACCTCCATGTGAGCGTAATACAGCTGTGCCTTTCATTTCTCCCAAGGAACAAAATCTACCTAAGGCGCCATTCATGCTACCTTCAATTCGGTTAATTGTTCCATCTTCTAAATATTGAATTAAATGCTCATGACAGGGGAAAGATGCTGATGGGTACCATCTTAAGTTTTTAACACCAAGCTCTTTAGCTATATCAAAAATTTGGTTGGCAATTAAATCTCCATTTCTAAAATGATGATGAGTAGAAATGGTCATACCATCTTTTAAACCTGATTTTATCAGAGCATCTTTAAGATTAGCAACTGTTTTGTTACCATCTCGTGGGAAATCGCTATTTGATGGGATTTTTACAGCATATTTTACACCTTTAGCTTTATATTTATCAACTCCCTGATAAGGAATTTGTTTTTCTCCGTTTATTTCTGTTGGCACTAAGCGGCCTATTGCGTTTTTTACTAGTTTCATATTCTTTTCAAATTAAAAATGAGGAATTATGAATTAAAAATGAAAGAATGTTACATTTTTAATTGTTCTTTTAATGTTTTAACTATTGATGACATTATAGTTATTAATTCTAAACTGTTGTTTTTCAGAAAGGAAAATTCAATTGGTAATAATTCTGATACATCTAATAGCCTTAACCAATAATTTGTTTCTCTGGCTTCTTTTAAAGATATACTAACTTTACTTAAAAAATCTTTTTTACTTTGTGCAGCGATAGATTCTTCAATATTTGCACCTATACTTGTACCGCTTCGTAAAACTTGTCTTGCTAAATCGTACTCATGTTGAGATTTTAAAACTTTATATAGTTTAATAATTTCAATAGCAAATTTGAATGATTTTTCTTGAATTACATTTTGCTTTTTCATTGCTTGCTCTAATTTTAAATTATTAATTTTACATTTTTAATTATTATGCATCCAATTTTTATCAAGCAATCCTAAATTAATAGCCAAATCAATTGTTGTTTCTGCACGTTTAACAACTGGTGGGTCAATCATTTTTGTTCCTAAAGAAACTACTCCAAGTCCTTTTGATTTAGCATCTTCAAAAGCTATTATTATCTTTTTTGCTTTTTCAATTTCTTTTTCTTCGGGTGCAAAATTTTCATGAATAACCGCAATTTGTCTTGGGTGGATACATCCCATACCTTCAAAACCCAAAGACTTAGAAATTTTAACATTTGATGCTAAAGCTTGCATGTCTGAAACATCTGAGAAAACAGAATCAATAGGTTGAATGCCTGCTGCTTTACATGCATTTACAAGTCTGCTTCGTGCATATAATGATTCTTTAGCTTCATTGGTTCTTTGAACACCCAGGTCTGCGGTAAAATCTTCAAGTCCAATTGCTATAGCCACTATATTAGTTGAGGCTGTTGCAATTTCAAAAGCCTTTTCTACACCAAGTGCGCTTTCTATAATTGGCATATAATAAATAGCCTGTTTTTTACCAGATTGGGCATTGATTTGTTTAATGTGCTCATCAATTTGTTTTATCTGTTCAGCACTTTCACATTTGGGAACCAATATCAAATTTACATGATGCGGAACAATAAAGTCTAAATCATCCAAACCCTTCGGAAGCTGGTTGATGCGAACCATACGTTCAGCTCCATAAAAGTTAACAGCACGTAGGGCATTTCTTACTAAATATCGGGCTTCTTCTTTTTTTGCCGGGGCTACTGCATCTTCAAGATCTAATATTATACCATTAGGATTATGAATACCCGCATTTATCATCATACTCGGGGTGTTACCCGGTAGGTATAATCTTGAAAAACGAAACTGTTTTTTAAGTGTTTCATTAGTGTTTTCCTGTATTATTTCAGGTAAAAATTCTTTTTCAGTATCCATTAATTGCTTAACAGCACATTCAATTCTAGCCATTATAACAAAAGGGAGTGCACCTTTATCTTCAAGTGTTAGGATAGCATGTTCTATCTCAAAGAATGCAAGCTCATCTTTACATAATTTTTCAATTGATTTGCCAAATAAAGCATAAACTTTGCTTTTTACCGAAAGTTGAATTCCGCCTTTATCTTTTAACTCAAGGGTAACTTGACAGTCAGACCTGACTTTTTGATCAAAATTCCCAATAGTTACGGGAGTATTTAGTTTTGTCATATATTAATTAAAATTAGGGTTTAAATAATTTTCGCAACAAAAATAATAAGCTTTTTAGATAAATTGTTGATTATAATCAGTTATTAAGCATAAAAAAACTCCGAAAAGATAATTTTACGGAGTTAATTTACATATTGATATTAAATAAAATACATTTCGGTGTCTTATTATAATTTTTCAAGTTCTACAGTGAAGTGCCTCAATACAGGTGCTTCATTTAAGATTTTAACCCCTCTTGTAATAGAATCTCTACGGTCAAAAACATTCTTTAAAGCAGCAGCAACATAATCCATATGGTTATTTGTATATGTTCTTCTTGGAATTGCCAGGCGAACTAATTCTAAATCAGGAAAACGGTTTTCCCGTGTTACCGGGTCGCGGTCTGCCATAATTGCACCAATTTCTACACCACGTACTCCAGCTTCCTTGTATAATTCAATTGCTAATATTTGTGCAGGAAACTCTTCACGGGCAATATGTGGTAAAAATGTTAATGCATTAATAAAAATTGCATGACCACCAATCGGTACTTGTAAAGGCACACCATATTCTAATAATTTATTTCCGAGGTAGGCTACTTGTTTTATTCTTGTATCTAAAAAATCAAACTCGGTTGCCTCATTTAATCCTTGGGCTAAAGCATTCATGTCACGACCCGACATACCACCATAGGTGATAAATCCTTCGTAAAGAATATTAAATACGCTTGCTTCTTTGAATAATTTTTCACTACGCATGGCAATAAATCCACCCATGTTAACAATTGCATCTTTTTTGCTCGACATGGTCATTGCATCTGCATATGTGAACATTTCCTTAACAATTTCTTTAATGGTTTTATCAGCATATCCTTCTTCTCTAATTTTGATAAAATATGCATTTTCGGCAAAACGAGCAGAATCAAAAATTACTTTTAATTTAAAACGATCAGCTAAAGTTCTTACATCTTTTAAGTTCTGCATAGAAACTGGCTGTCCGCCAGCGGTATTATTTGTTATTGTTACAATAATGAACGGAATTCTTTCTTTAGGGTAATCCTGTAATACTTTTTCTAATTTATTAATATCTACATTACCTTTAAAAGGATGAATGGCAGTTGTGTTAAAAGCTTCATCAATTGTACAATCAATTGCCGTAGCTTTTCTTATTTCAATATGACCTTTTGTCGTATCGAAATGCGAATTTCCCGGAACGATGTCACCTTCTTTTACCATTGTTGAAAAAAGAACGTTCTCCGCTGCTCTTCCCTGGTGTGTTGGCAAAAAATAATCAAAACCAAGAATTGTTTTAATAGCAGCTTTCATTTTGTAATAAGAAGATGCCCCGGCATAACTCTCATCACCAAGCATTAATTCTGACCATTGTCTGTCACTCATTGCACCTGTTCCTGAGTCAGTTAGTAGGTCAACAAAAACTTGCTCACTTTTTAAGTTAAATAAATTGTACTTTGCGTCTTTAATCCATTTCTCTCGATCTTCTTTAGTGCTTTTTTTTATGGGTTCAACCATTTTTATTTTAAAACTTTCTGCAAATGGGAGTTTCATACTGATATGATTTGGTTAAGATGAGTTCTGAAAATTAATTTCAAGAAGAAATCTTAAATTATTAATTAATTTGAAAAATAAAGAATAAAAAATATGCGGGTTATAAGGGGAGGAATGAGTCTCTCTTTTTAAGTTTTGTGAATCGGTATTTTTGCTTAATCAAAAACATTTTTATAGATTTTAACTTTTGCGAATTTATAAAAAAATATTGGAAATGAATAATGTTTCCATGAACCACGATAAAAATTAAATAATTAGTACATTTGCTTTGATTAAAAGCTTCATCTTTTTGTATTGAGTGTGGTCTAATAAACATGAATAGGTAATATGTATCGTTTTTGGGTAATAATTTTCTTTAATATATTCTCAATGGGTTTAAATGCCCAAATAGATTCTTTGCAATTTGCACAGGGACAAAATCATTTTTTTCAAATTAATGACAGTACTTATTTTTATCAACAAGACAGTATTAATGAATTGTGGTTTCTTGATAATTCTGCGAGTCAGTGGAATCTTGGGCATCAAACAGAAATAAGAACTTTTTATAATAATTCATTCCGTTTATGGTTACAAGGGGAATCTGTGAGTCTTTGGGAATACGAAAAAAATGAAAAAGACTGGAAGTTGACAAAATCGTTTTTTCCGGAAGTGAAAATAGTTAATGATAGTATTAGTTATGTTTTGATTAACGATACTACAAAACTTGTTACTATAAATAAAAAGAAACTGAATTTTAAAACAACAGAGAATATATTTTTCTGGAACAAAATAGAAAATTTTCCTTCCTATGTGTTAAATGATACAATTCGACTTTGGAAAATAAATGACACCCTAAATTTATGGACTTTTCAAGATTCATCTGTATTATGGAATATGATTAGTAATCCTAAAATATGGAAACTTAGTAATTCAACAATTGTATGGACTTTAGACAATGAAACCGAGTTTTGGAAATCAGGAAAAAATTACAATATATGGAAGAGAAATAAAAAAACAGGAGGTTGGGAAAAAAGTGATATTCGATCGATGCACTATCTGGATCCTTTGGATATATGGCAAGTAAATAAAGAGTTAATGATATTTGTACGAAATGACTCTGTTCAATTGTGGCAGGCAAACAAAAATAAAAAAATATGGCAGTTGAGTGATTCTTTGCTAATATGGAAGGTGCCACCTCCAATAATTAATACAATAGTAATTGATACGGTAATAATTCCTGAAAGGGAAGTGAAAAAAGCAGAAATGTTGGATTTTGAAAACATTAAACTTTGGTCAGTTAATGATACAATTATTGTTTGGGAACAAAAAGATAGAGATGAGCTGTTATCTTTAAACACGGATGCACAACTATGGAAAATAAATGACAGTTCTTTGATATGGCAGATAAGCCCTGTGTCAAAAGTGAGTTTAATGTCTGATACTATTGTACTATGGGAAAAAAATGATTCAACTTTTGAATGGGTGGCCTGTGTGGATAAGCATGAATTTAAAGTTTCGGACAGTTTGCGGGTATTGGATATTAATGATTCTACCCGGTTTGCTATATGGAAAGGTGCTACAAGTATTTGGGATAGTAATGTTGCAACTGTTATAACGCCACGTAATAAGCTTGATAATTTTTTTATGATGAATGATTCGATTGAATTGTGGGAGCCAAACGATTCGACAAAATTATGGATTAATAAG
>JAOZNO010001027.1 GCA_029933755.1 Bacteroidales bacterium
TTTTGAAGTGTGAACAGTCTTCAGTTCTCAGTAAGCAGACTTTGCAGAGCTACTGTCCTACTGTAGACTGTTTACTGCCAACTTCGACCAATCTTAAAATAAGTTTAACATACCAAAAAAACTAAAAAGTGAAACATTATAGACGAACTCTAATTAGCACAAAGTTAGTATTTTTACTGAAAGAAATACTCTTTGATAGGTTTAATAAATTGAAGGAATTGCAGTAAAAGTAGCTAAACAAGCATTTAACACTTGATGTAAATTAATTATTAGAGCTGAGCTCAACTATTTTTATAATAATCGATGACCTCTTTATCATATTTCTTAAGTGCTTCATTAAAAGTCTGTTTTCCAAGTTCTATCATTTCGCCTGCACGATAAAAATCAAATGTACTACAAGCCGTTTTTGATATACTTACCAGGATTTCAGGACGACATTTTTGAATAGTATGCTGGCTAATCTTGTTCTGCATCATATCAAAAGATCGATCAAGTAATGAAAGATGTCCGAGTTTCTCTTTTTGAAGCTTATCCTTTGGGAAAAAATGCTCCCACTTTTCTCTAAATTCGATTCGTTTTAAAATACTGTTTTGTTCTTTCTTTTGCTCCCTGGCAGTCTTTTTCTGTTTTGCTATTTGGGGTGGTGAATTAACAATTGCATTTAAATCAACAGCAACTAAAATATCACCCTCTGTTCTTTGAACCCGATCAATCGGTATTGGGTTAAGTATCCCTCCATCAATTAAACTAACTCCATTCCAGTCAAAGGGTTCCAATACGCTTGGTATTGAAACTGACGCCCTGATTGCATCTCGTAATTTACCCTTAGTAAAAACAACTTCTTTTTGATTATCAACATCTGTAGCCACTGCCGTAAATGGAATTGGCAAATCTTCAATAAGCACATTACCAATAAATTGATTAATTTCATTAAAAACTTTTACACCCTTAATAAAACCATGAGAACTTATGGTAAAATCCATTAAATTAAAAACATCTAATTTATCAAGTTTATCAAGCCAATTTTTAAATTCCTTGAGATAACCCGCAGCATAAACACCGCCTATCAGAGCACCCATAGAACAACCCGAAATTGATTTTATTTCAAAATTATGCCTTTCCAGCTCCTCAATTACACCAATATGTGCCATACCACGAGCACCGCCACTTGAAAGGACTAAAGAAACAGCTGTTTTTTTCATTTTTCATATTATTAATATTGACGGCACTCCGAAAAGTCATCCGATGAATGATTTTGCAAAATACTGAAACTTATTCAATCTGATAATCAACTCATTTCAAATTCATCGGATGACTAGATTGTCATTTACGGACTTTTCGGAGCAGACTCAATATTTAATTGGTAAAATTAAAGAATGTTCTAAATAAAAATTGGATATTTCATTTTTTCTTTGAATTCATCATTTTTTTATATCTTCGTTTCGTACCTAATATCACCTCTATAGTACCGTTTCAGATATGTTAGTAAGGTTATTGTGTAATTATTTATATCGTGTTTTATTATAAATGAGTAGAACAGAAGTTCTGAAAATAGAACTTATAAGAAGTAAACCCTTAACTTAATTATATATGAGCAAAATTGTTGAAAAGTATGTCGAATTTCCAACCTTTATTAAAAGACCGTTATGGCAAATTTGGCACAATGTAATGATTCGT
>JAOZNO010000217.1 GCA_029933755.1 Bacteroidales bacterium
AATATAGATTATACCCGTCCAACCGCTCGGAGCGGTCAGACGTATATGTTCTGCTAATGTGACCATTTATTCAAGTAACTAAACAAAATCAATATTCATTTTTAATTACCAATTGATTATCTGTTAATTACAACTTCAGTAAAATAAATTGCTTATATCGAACTCAGATTAATACGTAAATTGAATTGTTTCAGAATTAACTTTTTGGTTTAATAAAAAACATTTATATATTTGCCATGTTAAATATTTACTTTTTATGAAACCAAGTCCGCGGGAAAACTCACTAGGTGCACAAATGGCCATTGCACTACAACTAATGAAAAGAAAAAATCATCAGGCAATTAACAGTGCAGGTTATAGCATTACCATGGAACAATTAGCAATTTTAGAAATGTTAAATTTTAGTGGTGATGTTAATATGACAGAGTTATCACATGCTGTTTGGAAACAAAATGCAAATATTACACGAATTGTTGATAAGCTGGAAGCAAGGCAACTAGTAGAAAGAAAGGCAGTTAAAGGAGATAGACGTGCTAATCTTGTGAGCTTAACTAATAAAGGCAAACAACTTTTTAAAAACGTGATACCCATTATTATTGATGTACATAAAGATGCCGTTTCAACTATTTCAAAAGAAGAAGAAGCAATAACACTTAGTATATTGAAAAAAATAATTACTCATTTATCGTAACGCATATTTTTTTATCTATATATTTCATGTATCAAATTTAACTATATTTAATTTAAATCAAATAAAATGAAGAATCTTATTTTTTTAACGATGATGGCAATGCTGTTTGCCTGCAATGATCAATCAAACGATGAAAAAACATCGAATGAAACAGATCAACAAAACACATCAGAACTTGACGAATCCAAAATTGGTAGAAAAAATTTTGCGATTGTTTGGAAATGGAAAACAAGGGATTTACAGCTAATGGAAGACAATTTAGGAGCTGTTGGCTTTGAAATGAACGACCTTTGGGAAGATGATATCATTGAAAATTTATATTTTAATAAAGAAACAGGTAAAGAGAATGAATACTTCCCCAATATTTCGTCTTTTTTAAAAGCGCATACACTTGAAGATGCCCAAAACATTTTAAATAACTCTATTCTTGTAAAAAAAGAAATGGCAGAATATAAAATCTACCCAGTTGGGGCAAAATGGTTAGGCAGAAAACTTGAAGCTATTAAAGAAAGAGGGGCAACAAAATCTTATGTTGCTGTTTGGAAAAATGAAAAAGAATTAAACCAAACTGAGAATGCAAAAATAATTGATACACAAAGTGCGGCAATTATGGAACTATGGAATAAAGGAGCTGTAGAAAATGTTTATTTTGATGTTGCAGGCACATTAGAAGCAAATGATGTTACCGATTTTGTATTTTTTGTAAATGCAAATTCTGAAAATGAAGCCAGAGAGATTTGTGATAATTTGCCGTTTGCTAAAGAAAATATTGCAAGTTATAAATTAGCACTGGTTGGCGTTTTTTGGTTAGGCCAGCATGAGGATAATAAATAAGCTCTGTTTATAAAATCAGTTTTTCTCGACTTTATGCTTTCTATCTTATTTTAACAGCAGTCAACAGTTCTCTGTATGCGGATTTTGCGGCGCTACTACTCACTTAGTTCTATTGACTATCAATTTATAAATCTTTCAATTAAGTAAAATAAATGACATGAGAACAATAAAACAAGAACACTATTTCCCAATAATCATTGCCATCCATTTTATTTTTTGGTGGATTGATTTAACACTTTACAAAGGCAGTTATGAATATAACTCAAAAACCATTGCCGGCGAAATATTTTCGTCCTGGGTAGTTACTGTTTTTGCTGCAAACTTTTTAATGGCTACCCGTGCAAAATGGGTTGAACGAATTTTTGGTGGCCTCGATAAAATGTATATGATTCATCGCAGGTCAGGTATAATTGCGATTGTCCTTTTGTTATTGCATTTTATTGTTGTACCAAGAGGTTCGGTATTTACACCTGGCAAACCAATGGGGTTTTATGCTCTGGTGCTAATATTACTAGGTGTTTTACTTTCAGCAGCACCCATATTAAAACGTAAAATTAAATACAATAAATGGTTGATTTTTCATAAATTTATGGGACTATTCTACATTTTAGGTATTGCTCATTCAGTTAATGTACCAACACTTACAAGTGAATTGCCCATTGTAAGAGCCTATGTTTATGGAATGGCTTTAATCGGAATTATTGCATGGTTCTATAGGGCATTTTTATACAATCTGTTTAACAAAAAGTTAAATTACACGGTAAATTCAGTTAAACGCTTTGACGATGATATAATTGAAATTTCATTAAAACCTGACAATAAGCAATTAGCTTATCAAGCCGGTCAATTCACCTTTGTTTCTTTTAAAGGGATTAACAGACAGGAGGCACACCCTTTTACTATAAGTAGTCATCCGTCTGATAAAAATTTGAGGCTTACCGTAAAAGCCCTTGGCGATTATACTGCTGATTTACAGACCTCCTTAAAGGAAGGTACAAAAGCAAAAGTTCAGGGAACATTTGGACAATTTAACTTTAAAACGGCTAAGTACAAAAAACAGCTTTGGCTGGCGGGCGGCATTGGTATAACACCATTTTTATCATTTGTAAAAGAAGCCAACACTGACTATGATGCAACATTGGTTTGGAGTATCAAAACACTCAAAGAAGCTAACTATAAAGAAGAAATTGAAACAGTTGTAAGTGACAAACCAAACGTGAAATTCATTATTAACAATTCCGATACAAAAGGTTATTTTACTATTGATAAAATGTATAAAAGTATCGACTTAAAGAATTATTCAATTTTTATTTGCGGACCGGAAGTAATGCGGGAAAGTTACATTAAACAATTACTTCAAAAAGGTGTTTCCATAAGGGATATTCATTACGAAGAATTTAGTTTTAGATAAGGTCGATAAGAGAGTGGTATAATGTTACAATGTGTTAATAATTCAATAAAAAATAGATCAATAATATATTCGATCATTATATCATTTAATAATTTTTATTGAATTTTTGATATTTTTATTTGATAATTCGATATACATTTGTTGTATGAAAAAAGTATCAGTTAAAAACCATATTCGCCGAATATTTATTTTACTTTCGGTATTACTTGCTGCAAATATTTCAAATATACAGGCACAGGAAAATCCCATAGCCCCAACGATTAATGACAGCCTGCAGGAAATAAACGATAATTGGGAACGATTTTCTCTTAGTTTTGGTGGTTTTTTAAGTAATTATAATAGTGGTATCAGTATTGGTAGCGAGCGCCTTGGCATTGGTATCCATATTGATTTAGAAGACGCACTAGGACTTAAAACTGCTGCATTCGCTTTCCGGGGAAACACCAATTACCGTTTTGGCAAAAAGATGAAACATGCTGTTTCTTTTGGATATTTTGGCGTATATCGTAATTCACATAAAGTACTTCAAACAGAATTAGAAATTGGGAATATTGTTATTCCTGTTGGATCAGAGATTAACAGCAGTTTTGATTTATCTATCTGGCGGGCAAAGTATGATTATTCCTTTTTGCAAAACGAAAATGTTTCCCTTGGTATTTCAGTTGGCTTATTTATAATGCCAATAAGGTTTTCTGTTAAAACCCTGCATTTTGAAGAACAAGCAACGGATTTAGTTGCACCCTTACCCGTTATTGGTTTACGATCTGATTTTTTAATTACAGAGAAGCTTTATTTACGTCAAAGTGTAGAGCTACTATTAATTAGCATTGACAATTTCCAGGGGCGTATCCTTGATTTGGATATAAAAGTAGAACATCAAACTTTTGAACATATTAGCTTCGGATTAGGAATTAACTCAAATCGGTTAATCATAAAAGCTAAAGGTGATACCTATCCAGATATTGATTTTTACGGTGAAATTGGAATGGAGTACACCGGTATTTATTTTTTTGCAAAATATCATTTTTAATCAATAAAAAAGTTTTATCAGTGATGTGTAAACAGGGCAATGGATTTTAAAACTTTAAAACTAAAATTAGAAATAAAAGTAGCCCTTTCTGATCCATCTGCGTATATCTGAGAAATCTGTGGACAAAAAAAGAAAGTTTATCCTCAGATTCACGCAAATTTGCGCAGATATAATAAAAATGCTCAAGTTTGTTTCATGAAAAATCTTAAAGGCGATTCCCCTGAATGTGTAAAGTAGCTGAGTAGAATGCTCTATTTACCTCTTAAGCGTTTCTGAAGGCAATTCACCAAACCACTTTTTGTAATCAGCTGCAAACTGTCCCATATGCCAAAACCCATTGAATAATGCAATGTTTGATATTTTGCAATCCTTACTATTATTTCGTAACAATTCCACTCTTATTTTATTTAATCTTGTAGCTTTTATATAATCTTTTGGTGTAACCTGAAACTTTTCTAAAAATGCATATTCCAATGTCCGTTCACTTATACCTGAATACCTACATAATTGGCTAATGGTGGGCATCACATCCAAATCATTATTAATTAAATCCACCGCCTTTTTCATAGCAATATCTCGTCGTCGCATTTTTGGCTTAATAATATATCTATACTCATTGTTTTCAAAAAAACGAAGCAGATACAAAATAATATTATCAAACTGAAATGTATGTGCTTTAATACTATGATTAAGCCCATTTTCCTTATCTGATTTTACATAATATAAAAACTCATCTGCAATTTGATGAAACTCCTTTACAAATAATTCGCTTAGGTTAATTTGTTTTTCACTACCTCCAAAATATTTTTTTGCATTCCTGTATCCTAGGTATTCAATGGTTTCAAACAAATATGATTCTTCAATGGAAATTACGTAAACATCAAAGTTGGTATAAGACACGGCATCTATATTTTCATTTTCAGGAAAAATTAAGAGTTGTTTTCCATCCGTTTTCTTGTTAAGCCAAATAAAATTATTTGCATTATGAACAGGAACTACAAGCGTTCTAAACCCTTTGGGGCGTATACCTAACTGTTGTATCTTACCATCAAGTTTCGTTCGGCCAATTTGAAATTTTTGATTTGTATAAATACTCAAAAAACTACTGAAATTATTTTTGCTTAGAATCCTAAAATCCAAATCCCACATAGAAACTGCTTCCTGAAAATGTTCAGAATGTTCAAAATTTGCCTCAATAAAATTCATCCATATTTTAATTTAATTTATGACAGAAACTATTATCGTAAATTATAGAAACTGTATTCGGGCTTATTGTATTTCCTGCACAAATATAAGACAAAAATATCTTTTATTGCGGATTTTTGATATTATGTTAAGTTTTTAATATCTAATTTTGCTGTTTTAAAACATGAAATTGTATTTTAATATGAAAAAATTCAAATTCCTAACTGGCATTATTTTAATGTCGATATTTTATAGCTGCTCAAGCGTAAAAGTAACCACCGACTCTGCAAAAACAACTGATTTTAGCCAATATAGAATCCTTAATGAATAAGTTTCCGGTTAATCAGGCAGAATAATTCTGCATTTAAAGTCGGGACGTGACTCTGTTTGTAAAATGTAATGTATTCTAAGTAACCGTTTTTCAATCTATTTACAAGTCGTACCCCGACTATTTTGCAAGATTTCTAACTTAATGTAAAAGCATTAGGTTTTACAAATATCTAAAAATTCATAAATAGGCATTTTGATTTGAATAAAAAAAGAATTTTTTTAACAACTTACTTGATACATATATATTTGACATATTTAAACTTAATTTATGAAAATAATTACTAAAACACTTATGAAATTAAAGGAAATTTTAATGCAGGTCTGATTTTTAGGCTTGGTCAATAATAAATAGTTTTTGCAAGAAAACACCAATAACTTCATTTTTTTGCTCTGAAATGCAGTCATTTACAAATGTAAACTTCTGAATTTCAGACCTGCAAAAGCCTCTTTCTTGACGCTTTCTTATCAAAAACGGAGTTTTCGTGCAGATACTAAGTAAAATATGTCATTGTCGTTTAATTAAGGCTGAAAGCCTTATAGCTAATAGCACAGGGCAACGCCCGGTGTGATAATTATAGCATAAAATTCAGCCCTGAATGGGCAAAAGCTTTGGAACACATTAAATTTCTTAAATATATCTATTAATTAAAACAAAAACAATGAAACAGATTACAGTATTATTATTGATTATGCTATTTGTAGGATTTTCTACAAAAGCACAAAAGTCAAAAATAATCCATGATGCGGAGTATTACATACTCAAAGCACAACATGGTGATAAATGGGCGCAAGAAGATAAAGAGATTCAAAAGAAACTCAAAGCACTTGAAAAGAAGCATGGAAGAAAACCTAATATCATTCATATTATGTGGGATGATAGTGGTGTTGGGGAAGTTGGAGTACCTCATTTACAAGCAAATAGAGGTTTTAAAACACCAAATATGAATAAGTTTGCTGCAGAAGGTCAATACTTCTCACGCATGTACACAGAGCCTTCATGCACCCCTACACGTGCTGCCTTTCAAACAGGACGTCTTGCAGTTAGATCCGGTATGTACACAGTAAGTTTCCCATATGAGTATGGAGGAATGAGTGAAGATGAAACTACCATTGCCGAAG
>JAOZNO010000218.1 GCA_029933755.1 Bacteroidales bacterium
CCTTAAATTATTGCAGGAACTAAATCTTGAAGAAAACAGACTAACAAAATTATCCTCTGCTGTCTCAAACTTTGTTCATTTAAAAAAGATAAACCTAACCCGAACGAAAATACCATCAATTCCGGAAAGTTTTTCAGAATTAATTAATTTGGAAGAACTAAATTTATCATGGAATGATTTAAAAGCAGATTCTATTTTAGCAATTTTTCAGTTAAACCAACTGGAAGATTTAAATCTAATGCGTAATCAGCTGGATACACTAAATGATAAAATATGTAATTTTAAAAACTTACTATATCTGAATCTGAATTTTAATCCTTTACAGAAACTTCCTGAGCAATTTGGTAATTTAAATCAACTACTTGAACTTGATTTAGGTAAAAATACAGAATTAAAAAGTTTACCAAATAGTATTTCAGAACTGGTAATGCTTGAATATCTAAACTTAAAATCAGTTCCTCTTACTTATAAGGAAAAACAAAAGCTTCCAAAATTAGAAGAGGACGTAATAGAATACTAAAAATAATTGCTTTTTTATCAGATATTTAGTTTTTCATGAAGGATAATTTACAATTATTGCATATTTTTGCATTTTTTTTATAAAAAACACATATTTTTGCAACCTTTTTTAAATTTTCACGTATAACAAATTGGGTGAGGAAACTTCCATACGTTTTGTAGTTTTTTAAAATACCCGATAATTCGGGGTCTCTTTATATAGAAAAAACATACAATAATGAAACGAAAATCTCATTTCATCAAATAAAATTGGTATTTTTTATTAACAGGCAAGAAAAGTTAATTTGCTTAAAATAAGCAAGTTAAACTTAAGAGAGTGTTAATAACTTTTTAAAATGGATATCAAAAAGTCTTAGCTATTGACTTTAGAATCTAAATACCATATCTTTGCACTCGTTATAATTAATAGAATATGAGACAGTTAAAAATAACAAAATCGATCACTAACAGGGAAAGTGCATCTTTAGATAAGTACCTGCAAGAGATTGGAAAGTATGAATTAATTTCGATTGAAGAGGAAGTTGAATTAGCACAACGTATCCGTAAAGGAGATCAGGAAGCTATTGAAAAACTTACTCAGGCAAACTTACGATTTGTAGTATCCGTTGCAAAACAGTATCAAAATCAGGGATTAACATTGCCTGATTTAATAAATGAAGGAAACTTGGGCTTAATTAAAGCTGCAGAAAAGTTTGATGAAACCCGTGGTTTCAAATTTATTTCATATGCTGTTTGGTGGATAAGACAATCAATTATGCAAGCCATTAATGAGCAATCGAGAATTGTTCGATTACCTTTGAATCAGGTAAGTTCACTAAGTAAGTATAATAAAGCTGTAGCTGAATTTGAACAAAAAAATCAGCGCAGACCTACTCCTGAGGAGTTAGCTAAAATACTGGACTTACCTAAAGAAAAAGTATTGGACACAATGCGTGTTTCAGGTCGTCATGTATCTGTTGATGCTCCATTTGCGGATGGTGAAGACAATAGTTTACTTGATGTATTAGAAAATAGTGATTCGCCAATTGCTGACAAAGGTTTAATTAATGAATCTTTAAGTAAAGAAATTGACCGTGCATTTTCTACATTGACCGAAAGAGAAAGATTAATTTTAAAATTATCTTTTGGTATAGGTATGCCGGAAATGTCGCTTGAAGAAATTGGTGAAAAATTTGGTTTAACACGTGAACGAGTTCGCCAAATTAGAGAAAAAGCTATTAGAAGACTTAGAAACACTTCTAGGAGTAATTTATTAAAAAGTTATCTTGGATAATGAAAGAAGTTGGAAGACCGAAGACGGAAGTAAATACTCACTTCAAACTTCGGTCTTCGATTTTCTTATTAGTCTTTTTCACGTCATGAATTAGTAATAATAATTTATTTTGAAATAATCCTGCCAACTAATCTACTAAACTTTTGAAATTTACCGACCTAAAACTTCACCCTTCACTTATTGAAAGTATTTCTGCTATGGGTTTTGTTGAAACAACACCTATTCAGGCTGAAACATTACCTGCAATACTGGATGAAAAAGATTTAATTGCCTGTGCACAAACAGGTACAGGAAAAACAGCAGCTTTTATTATTCCTGTGTTAAACAAATTGGCTGCAAATCCAACAAAAAACACAGATACCTTAATTATTGTACCCACACGCGAACTAGCTGTACAAATTGACCAGCAGTTTGAGGGATTAAGCTATTTTTTAGATGTTTCGTCTGTTCCTATTTATGGTGGTGGTGATGGAGACTCATGGACATCGCAAAAAAATGCATTAATAAATGGAACAAACATTGTAATTGCAACTCCCGGCAGATTAATGGCACATATGAATTTTGGCTATGTCAACTTTGATAAATTAACACACCTTATTTTAGATGAAGCTGATCGTATGCTTGACATGGGTTTTTTCGATGATATTGTGAAAATAATAAAAAGCATTCCGGAAAAAAGGCAGAATTTAATGTTTTCGGCTACAATGCCGGATAAAATTAGAAAACTGGCTCATAAAGTACTAAAAGATCCGGTAGAAGTGAACCTTGCTATGTCAAAACCTGCAGAAGGAATATTACAAGCAGCCTACATGGTTTATGACCCCAATAAAATAGCACTTATTAAAAGTCTTCTTGATGGAAAAGATCTAAAAAGTATCCTTATTTTTTCTGCTACCAAAAAAAATGTAAAAAGTATTCGTTCTGAATTACACAGAATAGGACTTAATGTCGAAGAAATCCACTCAGATTTAGAGCAAAAAGACAGGGAAAGTGTAATGCTAAGCTTTAAAAACCGGAAAGTACAAATACTTGTTGCTACAGATATTATGGCAAGAGGTATTGATATTAACGGAATTGATTTAGTTTTAAATTTTGACGTTCCCGGTGATGCCGAAGATTATGTTCATAGAGTTGGACGTACTGCCAGAGCAAAAACCTCAGGTGTAGCAATTACTTTTATAAATGATAGCGAACAAGAAAAGTTTAAAAAAATTGAAGACCTGATAGATCTTACACTAATTAAAATACCCTGTCCGGAAGAAATTGGTGAAAGTCCGGAATATAACCCTCAAAAAAGAACTTTTAAAAAGAAAAAATATCATAAAAAATCAGGTGGAAAAAAAGGATATAAAAAGCCATTTTCTAAAAAGTAGGCAGTCGACAATTCTCAGTATTCAGTACTGAGAACTGCATACTGATTTAAGCACTTGCAGTAGGAATTTTTCGATCCACTTTTTTAATTAATCCTTGTAATACTTTTCCTGGCCCCACTTCGGTAAACGACTCAGCACCATCATTTAGCATACTTTTTACAATTTCTGTCCATCTAACTGGTGCTGTAAGTTGTGCAATGAGGTTTTTCTTTATTTCCTCAGGATTAGAAACTGCCTGAGCATTCACATTTTGATAAACAGGACAGGACGGCACAGCAAATTTTGTTGAATTAATTGCCTCTTCTAGCTCTAATTTGGCAGGCTGCATTAATGGAGAATGAAAAGCACCTCCAACATTTAATTTAATAGCTCTTTTAGCTCCTGCATTTAAAAGAACCTCCATGGCTTTATCAATTGCATCAATAGTTCCGGAAATAACAATTTGTCCGGGTGAATTATAGTTTGCAGGTACAACAATACCATCAATTTTATTACAAATTTCACCAACCATAGCATCATCCATTCCCAGTATTGCCGCCATGGTAGATGGATTTAGCTCACATGCTTTTTGCATAGCTAATGCTCTTTTAGAAACAAGCACTAAGGCATCTTCAAACGAAAGTGCTCCATTTGCAACCAAAGCAGAAAATTCACCCAAAGAGTGTCCAGCAACCATATCAGGTTTAAAATCATCGCCCAAAGTCTTTGCAAGAATTACCGAATGCAAAAAAATTGCCGGTTGAGTAACTTTTGTTTGTCTTAAATCTTCATCCGTTCCATCAAACATAAGATCAGTAATTCTGAATCCTAGAATTTCATTTGCTTTTTCAAATAATTCTTTTGCGAGTTCAGAACCTTCGTATAAATCCTTACCCATACCAACAAATTGAGCACCCTGTCCGGGAAATACATATGCTTTCATATCTTAATTTTTATATATTCAATAAAATATTGTTATAACGGACACAAAGATATAATAGAAATGAACAAATAAAATGCTTATTGAATGATTTAATAAGAAAATCAAGTATCTAAATATGACAATATTTCAAAAGCAAACAATAAAATAAGCATTTTTTTTAATTTTAATATCTATTTTTGGCGCATGGAAGAAACGGCATTTTATTTTTTTGGTTTCAAATTGATGGAACTGGGTAATTTTATTACGGATATGATTATGGCTATTGCTACCTATACTTTTCATCTTAAACTAAAAGATGATAAGTTAATGATACATTTTGCCTATTTTTTCCTTTTTATGGCATTGTCTTCTTTAATTGGAGGTTTTGGCCATTTATTATTTAACTATACAGCTAAGCCATTTCAGGTATTTGGATGGATTTTTAGTGCATTGTCAATTTACTTTATTGAACTAGCTGCTTTAAAAGAACTTAAATCTGAAAAGCTAAGAAAAAAACTAAATATTGTAATCAACTTACAATTTGTTTTGTTTATTGTTAGTATTCTGTTTATTCAAAGCTTTATTGTTGTAACTACCAATATGATCGTGGGGATTATGGGACTGGTTATTCCTATTTTTAGTATTCAGGCATTCCAGAAAAATCGTAAAAAAAATATTTTAATTATATCCGGACTTCTTCTTTCAAGTATTCCTGCATTTCTTTATAAGTTGAAATTTGATTTTGCCGGATTATCAGGAAAAGAAATGAGTCATTTAATACTTGTTCTATGTTTCTACCTAATATTTTTAGGTGTTAATACTGAAATAGTAAGAGAAAAAGCAGTTACACGTTTATAGTTGTTTGTTTTCCCTACTAAGATTTTTATTGGTAAATTATATTATTATTCTATTATTTGAAATTGGTCAAGCTCGAAAGGCAGAGGGCTGAAGTTTGCTTACTTCTGACTTCACACTTTCCTTCTTTATTTTACTAAAAACCTACCAATATTTATAAAAGGTATTATTTCCACTAAATTTGTAGTAATACCCTAGTTTTATCTCTTTTGTACCGAATATATTTCACAATTATATTGAATTAACAGTTCAAATGTGTCTAAGTTTAATGCACAAATATTTCCCATCTCAGTATAATCATATATTTTATGTTTCTTGATATAATTTACACCATTATCTAAACCAATTACCCTATTTTTAATTTTAACTGTCTGAATTATTTTACTGATATTAGTCGGTTGATGTCCATGTATTAGTGTTTTGTTCTTCAAAATTTTCCCATCCCAGTCAAACTTCCTTTTCCACATCATAGAAGTCTTATCTTCAAATGGATCTTTTATTTTGTAATTAAAATTAGCATGTACTAAAAAAAAACGATCCAATTCATAAAACAGAGCTAAGCTATTTAGAAAATCTCGGTGTTTTTTTCTCAACTTCCCATTTTTCAACATATCTGGATTACGACGCATTAACCAGACCAAGACTTCTTTACGATCATTTATTTCTGTATCTAAAAGTATCTGCTCATGATTACCCCGCAATGGATATACAGCAAAACCTTTTTTCATCAATTTCATTATGTAATTTAAAACCTTTTTACTTTCCGGTCCTTTATCAATATAATCACCCAATAAAAAAAGCTGGTCATTTTTGTTTAACTGAATCTTTTTCTCAACAATTTTTTTAAATGTTAAATAACAACCATGAATATCACCAATAACAAACCTGCGCCCTTTTGGCAATGATTTAATTTTATTTTTTTGATAATATTTTTTTGACATGTTTTTTTGCTAATCGCTTATAGAAATTGCCTTATATCATTTTTCATAATCAACAACAGTAGTTGCTGATGCATATTCTTTTATTTTTTTAAGTACTTTTTGATGTTCTTCATGAACCCTGTACTTCTCTAGTGTATCAAGTGATTCAAAAGTAGAAACTAGCACTATATCATAAGCATTTGGTGATGAACTTATATTTAACCCTATCTCATAGGCTTTAATTTCTTCAATTCTAGCAGGTAAGTTATCAAGTAAATTTTTTATTTCTACTGCTTTATCCTGCTTTACTCCTAGATCATAAGAGTCTGACATTTTTATCATTACAATATGTTTAATCATTTTTTTGTTTATTAAGATTTTAGATGTTATTTTTGAAAAGTAAATGCTAAAATAGTAAAATTATGCTTGTAATTGGAATTGCCGGTGGTACCGGATCAGGAAAAACAACTGTTGTTCGAAAAATAATTGAAAATTTACCAATTGGTGAAGTGGCTGTGCTCTCACAAGATTCGTATTATAAAGACAACAGTCATTTACCCTTAGAGAAAAGGCAGGAAATCAATTTTGACCACCCACAAGCACTTGAATTTGAGCTAATTATTGAACACATAAAAAAGTTAAAAGAAGGGAATAGTATAGAAGAGCCCATGTATTCCTACCTAACTTGTACAAGATCAGAAGAAACAATAACCATTCAACCCAAGAAAGTTGTTATTCTAGAAGGTATTTTA
>JAOZNO010000219.1:0-2449 GCA_029933755.1 Bacteroidales bacterium
TTAATGGGGCTTGCCGAAAAAGGATACACTGCCCAGGCAGTAAATGAGTACGGTGAAGTGCTTTGGTTTGATGATTTGGGTTGTTTGGTAGAATATGCTAAAACTGACGATTGGAAAAGATGGGGTGGCGAAAATGCTAAAGCATGGATTGGCGATTGTGAAACAGATGAATGGATTGATGCCTACAAAGCTTTTTACAGATATGGGGATAGAACTCCTATGGGATATGGCTATGGTGCTTTAAAAGAAAACTTAGGAGACTCACTTTATAATTATCAAACAACAGTTGATAGAATTAATGCAGGAATAACCATGCGAGAGGATTTTATTAAAGAAACAAAAATGCTTCATCAGGGTGATAGTACTATGATGATGAAGAAGGAAGGTAAGAAAAAAATGAAATAAAAACAGAATAATGAATTTTATAGACAAAAGTTTAATACAAATTGCTGCTTTGGATATAAAGCAGAATTTGCGTTCTAAATCATTTTGGGCATACAGTATATTGTTTGGCGGTTTTGTGGCGGTTATGTTTGCCCTTGGTATTACTGAATCCCAAATAATAGGTTTTGTAGGGCTTGGCCGGCTAATGGTTACATTTATGCAGGTAAGTATGGCCATATTGCCTATATATGTTCTTATTTCTACTGTAAGGTCGGTTGTTGGTGATAAGGAGACTAATGTGATGGAATACATTTTGTCCTTGCCTATTTCATTTAATGGATATTTTTGGGGAAAGTTTTGGGGTAGATTTATCGTAATTTATTTGCCTGTATTCTTAGCTTTGTTGGGTGCAACTTTTTGGGGCGCATTTTCCAATATTGATGTGCCCTGGGATTTATTTATATTCTACAGCCTGTTACTTGCATCTATGGTGTTTTGCTTTTTAGGGCTGGGTATGTATATTTCATCAAAATCACGTTCTCAGGAAATTGCAATTGGTATTGCATTTATTATTTGGCTTTTCTTGGTAGCATTTTTAGACCTGATACTTATGGGAGTTATGTTAAAAATGCGAATGAACCCTGAACTGATTATTGGTGTAGGAATGTTAAACCCTTTACAGGTTTTCAGAACAGGTGTACTATCGCTTTTTGATAATAAATTAACCGTGATGGGACCTGCATCTTATTATATTCTGGATACTGTAACACGTGAGGTATTTGTCGCATTTTCAATCATTTATCCTATTCTTTTAGGATACTTATTTGCGTTTTTGGGAAACAGGCATTTTAATAGAAATGATGTTATTTAAAATTATAGATGTTCAAAAAAAGTCGTCATCGTGAACGAAGTGAAGCGATCTACTAAAATTTGAACCAAGTCTTATTTATAGAAAACCGGAATAGTGAAATATATTGTTTTTATATTATTAGTAGTAAAGTTAACAATGTCTGGCTGTATTGGTCAGTTGTGCTCAGAAGAGAATAACGTCAATGGTGTATCCTGTGATACAACAAGCTTGCTTACCTTTGTTAATTCTGTTGATATATCGCAACGCATAAAAGTAATTAATGAACCTACATTGCTGGAAAGCGGAAAAAAAAGGTTTAAAGGTTTAAAGGTATTACCTCAAAACGGTGATGATTTTCGAAAAGCCAATTTAGATACGGTTTATTGGCTTGGTGCAAGTGTGCTGGAAGGTGATTTTAGGGGTGCACGGTTTCAATCTGCCGATTGTAGGGAAGGTGCGTATAGCGGTTCGGATTTTCGCTTTTGTGATGTAAGGTGGGCTGATTTTAGTAATTCAGTTATGAAGAATTGTGATTTTAGCCAATCAGCACTTTTTAGATTACATGTAAAAGATTCCGACATGGAAGGTTCCGATTTTCAGGGATCTAACTTATTTGGGGTAATAGGCCATAGGGCTGTTTTAAGGAATTGTGACTTTTCAAATGCGCTGCTAAAAGAATCTGAATTTTTAAATGCAGATTTTACAGGTAGCAGGGCTGTTAAGGTTCGGTTTATCATATCGGTACTTCAAGGTTCAAGATTTGACTCTACCAATTTGAGCTATTCTGATTTTACAGGGGCGGGGCTTGAAGAGGTGAGTTTCACAAATGCTTGCTTAGTTGATGTAACTTTTCAGGGTGCACATTTACAGGGAGCTGATTTCACCGGTGCGAATTTAAAAGATTGCAACTTTTTTGCTGCTGAGTTTGAAAATACAATTTTTACCGATGCAATTAATATACCTGATCAGATTAAAGATTTAATTATTGATGATCGAATTACCGGAGTATGTAGTGAGGTTGAAAATAATAACAAGAAATAGATACTTCTGTTTAATCGTTTAAAAAGTAGGATTATGATGTTTGTGAGAAATTTTGTTGTACTATTTATTGTTTCATTTAGTAGTATTTTATTGCTGTTTAGCTCTTGTTTTAATGAAACAAAAACGGATGATGATAACTTAAAAGAGCATATGCGCGATTCAACCATTGGCCAT
>JAOZNO010000219.1:2549-6591 GCA_029933755.1 Bacteroidales bacterium
AATGATTTGATGAGAGGAACACTTGATAATATTCTTAGATCTGATGAGCTTTTTGATGTGGAAAAGTTTCCTGAAGCTGGATTTAGTATTACCGATGTGAAAAATGAGGATGGTAATGAATTCGTTTTGTCTGGTATTTTAAATATTATGAATGTTCCAAAGCAAATTGAGTTTAGTGCGTTTGTTGATGTTAATGGTGATAGCCTTCAGGCAAAATCAGAAGAGTTTATTATTGATCGCACAGCTTGGGGAATTACAAACATGTCAAAAAAATATGCTAAAAGTAAAGATGAATTTATTGTGACAGATAGTGTTCGTTTTATTGTTCACATAAAGGCATTTGCAAAACATGATTGAAATAATATTATTTTTTCGTTGTTCCAATGCAGAAACTTAACAATAAAACAATTTAGCAATTTAACCATTTAAATTATAGTTTGATATACAGGAGATTTATATCGATTTTTCTTTTACTTATGTATCTTATTGCATGGTTTAGACCTGTTATGCCATTTATTGAATACGAAATTAATAAAAAGTATATTGCTGAAGTTTTATGTAAAAATAAGGCAAAGCCTGAAATGAAGTGTAATGGTAAATGCCATTTAAAAAAACAATTAAAAATAGCGAATGATGAACCGGATGACCAATCATCACCAATACCCACACATTCAAAAACAGAGGACTTAACTACTTTATTGTTTGAAAGAAAGTTGCAATGCTTAAATCCAATCAAATTGAACAAAAAAGTAGTTTTTTATATTGAAAATTATCAATCAATCTTTTGTAGTAATATTTTCCACCCTCCCAAATCACTAATTTAACATACATGCTTGGCAGTACTATTCTTTAGCTGAATCTGTACTATTGTGATTTTCTATTTTCATTGATTTTGAAAGTAATTATTCTTGTGTGCAAACTGGTGAAATTGTCTGCAAGAAGTCCATTTAGCTTAGATGGACATATTCTTTTAGAATTAATTAAATTAGTTGATCAATTAAAAGAGTACGCAAAGAGTATTTTAACAATTGCCGAAATATTTATGTTTCGCTTGTCGAACTGTAAATGCTAATGACCTGTCATTAACAAAGTTGAATAAGTCATATTTCTGCTAATGGGATTGTATTGCCAATAACCACGAACAATTTAAACGTCAAGCAAATTATTAATCTAAACATGATGAAAAAAAATATATTAAAATTGCTGTTATTCTTACTAATTTTCAATACAGCCAACCTTTATGGTCAAAAAGAAATAAAAATTGCTGAAATTTTAATTTCGGGAGAAAAGAATGAGTATCCAGAATCTGAAATTTCGGCAGAACAAATCGAATTAATAACACCACGGGACATTGGTGATATTTTCAAATCAATAGCTGGATTTGGTGTGATTAAACGTGGGGGCTATGCTATGGAACCTGTTTTTCGTTCTTTTAAAATGGAACAGTTAAATATGATGTTTGATGGTTCTTTAAAAATGTCACCTGCTTGTCCAAACCGGATGGATCCAAATACCACTCATGTCAATCCAGGAGAAATTGAGAAAATTGAAATAGTAAAGGGGCCTTATAGCGTAAGATACGGACAAACTATGGGTGGTATTATAAATATTATTACCAAACGACCCCATTACACTGAGAAATTAGAATTTCATGGAGAAGGTGTTCTTGGGTATGAGACTAATGGTGATGGAAAAACTGGTAGAATGGCCTTGAGTACCGGTAACAATAAGTTTGATTTTTTTGTAACTGGAGGAATAAAGGATTATGGTAACTATGTAAGTGGAAGTGGTCAGGAGATTGCCTCTTCATTTAAAAACTATGATTATGCAACTAAGTTTGGATTAAATTTAACATCTAATCAGCGGATCAAACTTAGTTGGAGGCAGTCTTTTGCCCGTGATGTGTTACATGCTGCTTTGCCTATGGATACTGAAACAGATGAAAGTAGTGCGCTTACATTTGATTATTCAGCACAAAAAATAAATGATTTAATTTTTAGTATAAATCTGAAAGCGTATTATAATGATATTGACCATTTAATGAGTAATACATTACGACCAAATTATAATGGAGTACATGCTGTTACACCTGTCGTCTCAACATCTTATGGTGGTAAATTTGAAATTGGATTATCTCCAACTGAAAATAATCTAGTTTATGTGGGTGCAGATTATAATTATATTGCAAAAGATGGTAGCAGAACCCGTGATGTCTATATAAATGCTTGTAACGGGATGCCCGTACCAGATCCACCACGGGTATTTGTTGATAAAGTATGGCAAAATTCAAATACTTCAGTTCTTGGATTTTTTGTTGAAAATAAAAATGACTTGAATGAAAAGTTAAGTTTAAATCTTGGTATAAGGTTAGATCTTAGTCAGAGTGAAATACTGGATCCTGAAGAAGATTTTTTAAATTTGTATGGGAGTGATTTAAGTTCAGAAACCCTTGTAGATATGAGTGGGATGATTAGCTTGAATTACAGTCTTAATGACCAGTACAATATGCAACTGGCGGTTGGTAGAGGCGTACGTGCACCTAAAATTACCGAAAGATATATAAACCATTTTTCAGTAGGAGTAGATGCTTATGAGTATGTTGGTAATCCATTTTTAACATCTGAAAAAAATAATCAGGTAGATTTAACGCTTACTAAAGCAGGAGAAATTTTTACTTTCCAGGCAAATGTGTTTTACTCATACATGACCGACTTTATTTCTGCATATGTTGATACCACAATAAATAAGAAATTCCTAGCATGCAACCCACCTGCAAATGCTAAAAGATATGAGAATATTGATAAAGCTACACAATATGGTTTTGAATTCATGCTCAGTTATAAATTTATGAATTATTGGTCAGTTGATGGAAATATATATTATACACATGCGCAAAACCATGATGTAGATCAACCATTGGAAGAAATTCCACCGCTAAGTAGTATTATTTCAATAAATTATAAGAAGAAGAAGCTTTTTGGTGCATTAAACACACGTCTGGTTGCTGCTCAAAACAGGGTTTCTGAATCGTTTGATGAAAGCCCATCTCCTTCATTTGGAACATTAGATTTAAAAATTGGTTATAAACTGTCAAGCTATCTTGATTTTGATTTAGGTGTAAATAATATTTTCGACGCTAACTATTATGAACACTTAAGCAGACCATATAAAAATATGACTGAGCCAAGTGATTTCTTTGAACCTGGAAGGAATTTTTTAATTACCGTACGTGCTAAATTTTAATAGATACCTGAAATCCGTAAGTCACAGGTGAATAGTCTGACAGATAGTAATTTGTGATAATTGCATTACGCTTTTAATTAACAATTCACGCCGTGACTATCAGTTTTAACTATTGACCTGCGGAATTAAGGATATAACAAAAGACTCTGTTTAAAAGCAGAGTCTTTTTTCTGACAAAGAGTTTTTACTCTTTTTCAGGTCTTAAATCAACCAATAACAGATGCAGTGATAGGCTATTGTGAGAGTGTTTTTTGATTTATACATCATAATTGGATATTTGTTATTGAAAAAATAATAAATTTGCAGAATCAAAGCTGACATTAAAATGTATTTTGCTTTGATTAGTAATCATTGTAAAAATAAAAACATGAAGCCTACACTATTAATATTAGCTGCCGGAATGGGTAGCCGTTACGGGGGATTAAAGCAATTAGATGGCATTGGTCCTTCTGGTGAAACAATAATGGATTATTCAATCTACGATGCCAAACGTGCAGGTTTTGGAAAAGTAGTATTTGTTATAAGAGAATCACTTGAGCAAGATTTTAATGATAAAATATTTTCAAAATACGAAGGTTTTATTGATATCGATTATGTTTTTCAGGAATTAGATAATCTGCCTGAAGGTTGTTCTGTACCTGTGGGTAGAGAAAAGCCCTGGGGAACAGCACATGCTGTTTTGGTAGCGGAATCAAAAATAAAAGAGCCGTTTGCTGTAATTAATGCCGATGATTTTTATGGCGCTGATTCGTTTAAAGTAATTTCTTCTTTTATTCAGGCACTTGAACCTGATAATAAT
>JAOZNO010000004.1 GCA_029933755.1 Bacteroidales bacterium
ACCAAACTGTATCATCCTGACAAAGTAGAGCATTTGGGCAAAGAGTTTAAAAATGAAGCAGTTAAGAATTTTCAGAATATTCTGGATGCATACGAATTAATTAAAAAAACTTTTATAAAATAATTTTTTATATTTTTGAGCCCCGAAAATTTAATATAAATAAATATAAACGAAAAAATAAGCAAATGGATTTAAAAGGAATATTATCAATAGGAGGTTATGGTGGTCTTTTTAAGCTAATTAAACAAACTAAAAATGGTTTTGTTGTAGAGTCTTTAATTGATAAAAAAAGGATGCAGGCTTTTGCCACTTCAAAAATTTCAACGCTCGAAGATATTGCAATATATACAGATGAAGGCGAAATACATTTAAAAGACGTTTTTAAGAAAATCTTTGAAAAAGAAGATGGAAAGTCAACGATTAACCACAAAGTATCGTCTGATGAATTAAAAAGTTTTTTTGCTGAAATAATTCCAGAATATGACAGGGAAAGAGTATACGTCTCAGATATGAAAAAAGTAATAAATTGGTATAATTTACTAGTAGATCTTAAAATGGTAGATTTAGAAGATGATGCTAAAAAAGAAGATACCAAAAAAGATGAAACGAAAGAAGTAGTAAAAGAAACGAAAGGAAAAAAAGAAACAAAAAAAGTTGAGCAAAAGGAAAACAAACAGAAAAAGAGTGTAAAAAGTAAAAAAGACGAAAAACCTAAAGAGTAGGGATTGGTATTAGATAATAATATGTATACCAAGTTTTGCCTCATGACGAGAACTCGTTTAATATAAGGTCATGTTTGGTCTTAAGTAGTATTTATTGCTGTTTTCTTAGCATAAAGAACATGGAACATGAATAATAAAGAAAGATTTTCTAAAAACAGGAATGTTTCAGCTAAAATAGTAAATATTGCTACATTTAAACTTCTAAGCCGGTTTTCAAAACGGTATAAAGAAGCCTCTGAATCCGACAAAACTAAGCATTCTAACAATTTTATCGACTCAGCTTTATCAGAATTAAAGATTGAATACCATGTTGATGATGATGATTTAAAACGTATTCCAAAAAATGGAGCTTTTATTACTGTATCTAATCGCCCTTTGGGTGGTTTAGATGCTTTATTGGTATTAAAAATAATATCATCTGTCAGACCTGACTATAAGTTTTTGGACACTGAATTGCATGAAAAAATTGAATCACTTAGAGACTCTTTGATTCCAATAAAAAGTGGCGGCAACAAAAATAATCGGTCTATTAAAATCTCAGATTTAAAAACTGCATTCAAATATTTATCAGGTGGTGGTTCCTTTGGTGTTTTCCCGGCAGGGACAAGTTCACTGTATAACTGGACAACAAACTCAATTACAGATAAAATTTGGGATGAAACAACATTAAAACTGATTAAAAAAACAAAAACACCTATTATTCCTGTATATATACAAGGGAATTACAGGTGGCTACTACATGTTTTAGCAGGTATACATCCTCTTTTTAAGAGTATGAGAATACCTTCTGAATTAATAAATCCACGAACATCATTTTTCAATATTCGTATTGGAAATCCAATACTATTAGCCGAACAGGAAGAATTTTCAAGCATATCAAGATTTGGAAGATATTTACGATCAAAAACCTATGCCTTAGGCACCTCGCTTGAAATAAAACGGTTTTTCAAATATAAACTTAACTGGCGAGTAAACAAACCTGAAAAAATAATTGATGCCATTTCACCAGAGCTTATCGAAAAGGAAATGGAACTTGTCAAAAAAAAATATTTACTTTTTGAAAGTGGTGACTTTCAGGTTGTATGTGTACCATCATTGGAAATACCAAGCGTACTAATGGAGCTTGGTCGTTTAAGAGAAATTACATTCCGTGAAATTGGAGAGGGAACAAATAAAAGTATAGATATTGATGAATTTGATTTATATTACAATCAGTTAATCGTTTGGGATAATAAGAATAAAAAAATTTCGGGGGCGTACAGAGTTGGTATAGGAAAAGACATAATTGAACAATATGGTATAAATGGGTTTTATATACAAACTTTATTTAAAATTCAGCCTGATTTTATTCCATATTTATCAGAATCATTAGAATTGGGCAGATCATTTATTGTAAAAGAATACCAAAAACGACCTTTGTCCTTATTTTTATTATGGAAAGGAATATTGTATTTTCTATTAAAGCATGACGAGTATCGATACCTAATTGGTCCTGCAAGTATTAGTAATGAATTTTCCAAATTCTCTAAAGGACTGATTGTTAGCTTTTTCAAAAACAAATATTATAATAAAGAAATTGCAAAATTTTTAATTCCACGTAGAAAATTTAGAATAAGTCGGACAAGAAATGTGGATCAGTCTTTATTTCTGGAAGTTGCAAAAGATATTGGAAGATTGGATAAATTTGTGTTTGAGATAGAAAATGAATATGGTATTCCTGTTTTGTTAAAAAAGTATATTAAATTAAATGCAAAATTAATAGGCTTTAATGTTGATCCTAAATTTAACAATTCACTGGATGGATTAATATTTCTGGATATTTTTGATATCCCTTTTAATATACTTAAAGCCTTATCAAAAGAAATTCAGGATGATTCAATTCTTGAGCGTTTTAATTTAAATTTTACAGAATAATTATTTAGAGAGGAAATTAAATTGGTACTTGAATACATTATAAAAGGGATAATTTTCGGCTTAATTGTCACAGCTCCTCTTGGCCCCTTGGGTATACTTTGTATTCAACGAACCATAAACAGAGGATTACTCTCAGGACTAATTACTGGAATTGCTGCAGCATTTGCTGATATCATGTATGCCATAATTGCAGGTTTTGGCGTTAGTGTTATTGCGAACTTCCTACATGAAAACCAGTTAGCAATTCGTATCGTTGGGGGAATAATAGTTACATTTCTGGGTGTAAGAATATATATGTCCAATCCAGCAAAACAATTTAGAAGACAAAAGACACAAAAAAGAACCTATATAAGTGATTTTATTTCGGGTTTTCTTATTACCATTACCAACCCAATTGTAGTTGTGTTTTTTGGAGCTGCTTTTGCGGGTATAGGTTTAGATAAAGCAGAATCTGTTAAAAGTGTAATAATTACCATAATTGGAGTATTTACTGGTGCTGTTGGTTGGTGGATTGGCTTAACCGTTTTAGTTAATATTTACCGGGATAAGATAAATTTAAGAAAGCTTTGGTGGATTAACAAAATCACCGGTGTATTTGTAGCTATTTTTGGACTTGTTATAATTGTAAGTGCTTTATTTATAAAAGAAGCCCTGGCCTGATTAATTTAATCAGATTCGTATAATTTGAAATTATGATTCTAAGAACATTACTATTCAATTTAATATATTTTGCTGACTTTATTAGAGAAATAGTATTATCACCTTCGATGAAACTTTCCTACATTCCTGTTATTGCTCTTTATGTAAATTTATTTTCTCCAAACATTCCAAAAGAGATAAGTAGTAATAAATCTTTCAAAGAAAAATTAATATCAAATACACTTTTTGTTGTACGTCACAATAAAAGTCCAAATTACGTTGTTTATCAAGCCAATTTAGAAACAAATAAAAAACTTAATGCAAAAAACCCTGTTGATATTTTTTGGTTTATGAAAACAAAAGGAGAAATCACTGAAAAAGTAACAATTATAGAATGGAAGCTCGCATATGGATTTGAACTTGATGAAATTAAAAAAAATGAAGAATACAAATTAAAATTACATGCTATTGAGGAAAAAGCAATTGTTGTAAAAAAAAATTCCAAAGGTATATTTAAAAGTTATATGATTATTAATGGTATAAGAGCAAAACTAAATGTTGTATTTATCAACTTTGAAACAACTTTTGGATTTCCAAGTGTTAAATATCTTGATTTTAGAGGTACTGATATTCACACAAATAAATACATAACAGAAAGGTTTTTCCCTGAATAGAAATTTCTTTGAAATTAAATTTAGTATTTAACTTTTAAATATATAAATTTGTTGTTTTTAGAGAATTATTCTAATTAGTAATATTTAGTATAACATTCTGGTAATTAGATAAAAAACAGTACCAAAACATAAAAGAAAAATCATATGTCAAAAGTTATCGCCCTAGCAAACCAGAAAGGTGGTGTTGGTAAAACAACAACAGCAATAAATCTTGCAGCAAGCTTAGCTGTATTAGAAAAAAAAGTTTTGTTAATTGATGCAGACCCACAGGCAAATTCCACATCAGGAATAGGTTTTGATTTGCGAAAAATTGAAAATAGCATTTATGAATGTTTAATTGATGACATTGACCCACATAATGTAATTTTACATAGTGAAACAAAAGGCATGGACTTAATTCCTTCGCACATCGACCTTGTTGGTGCCGAAATTGAGATGTTAAATCTTCCAGAAAGGGAAACGGTTTTAAAAAGAGTTATTAATAAAATACGGGACGATTATGATTATGTTTTAATTGACTGTTCACCATCATTAGGTTTATTGACATTAAATGCATTAACAGCAGCAGATTCAGTTTTGATTCCTGTTCAATGTGAGTATTTTGCCTTAGAAGGATTGGGGAAACTATTAACCACCGTCAAGATGATTCAAAATCGTTTAAATACAGAATTGGAAATTGAAGGCTTTTTACTTACTATGTACGATGCACGCTTAAGATTATCAAATCAGGTAGTTGAAGAGGTAAGAAAACATTTTGACAAAATGGTTTTTGAAACAATTATTCAACGAAATATAAAATTAAGTGAGGCACCAAGTTATGGTAAGCCGGTAGTTTTATATGATGCCAATTCAAAAGGTGCTTTAAGTTACCTTAATCTTGCCAGAGAGCTATTACAGAACAATGAACAAAAAGAGGAAGAAGAGGCATAAGAATCGCATAAAAGAAATGCGCTGAAATTAATAGAAGACAATTTAATGTGATTATTGAAAAAAAATACTGGAAAAATGACAGCAAAGAAAAAAGCGATGGGAAGGGGACTGGGAGCACTCATAGATGATGCAGTATATAAGAAAAGACCAGTAAAAGAGGCAGTTTCAACAAGTGCAATTGCTGAAATTCAAATATCACAAATAGAAACAAACCCTTTTCAACCACGTACAGAATTTGATGCAGAAGCTTTAAAAGAACTGGCTGACTCTATTAAGGAATTGGGTATTATTCAGCCAATTACTGTAAAAAAGTTAAAAGATAATAAGTTTCAGATTATTTCAGGTGAAAGAAGGCTCAGAGCTTCAAAATTGGCAGGACGTACAAGCATTATAGCTTTTGTTAGGGACGCTAATGATCAGGGGCTTTTAGAAATGGCTTTGGTTGAAAACATTCAGCGTGAAGACCTAAATTCTGTTGAAATAGCATTAACCTATCAAAGGTTGATGGATGAATGTAAATTAACTCAGGAAAAATTAAGTGAACGTGTTGGAAAAAAAAGAGCGACTATTGCAAATTACATCAGATTATTAAAACTACCTGCTGAAATTCAGGTTGGTGTGCGAGATAAAAAAATATCCATGGGGCATGCTAAAGCTGTAATAAATATTGAAAACCCTGAAATTCAAACAAAAGTTTTTTATCGAATCATTAACGAAGGGCTTTCTGTGCGAAATACAGAAGCAATTGTAAGAGAAATTAATTACCCGGTAAGAAAAGAAAATACTAAATTAGATAAAGTACAATTACCCAAGGCATATTTAAACGTAAGAAACTCTTTAAATAAATGGTTAGATACTAAAGTTGATTTAAAAAAGAATGAAAATGGAAAAGGCAGTATTACCATTTCATTTAATTCTGAAGATGAATTTAACAGGATTACAGGTATTCTAACTAAGAATACAAAGTAGTTTTAGGGTAAATTAACTTTTATTCATGGTAAAGAAAAGGAATTTGTGGCGGTGGTTAACAGCATTTTATATGCTTATTTTTTTTCAAGTTGGCATATTAAGTCAAATTGAAGAATTTTTGAATACAGATACTACAAAAATAGATAGTACAACTCAAAGCTTAAAAATGATCCTTGAAAAAAAGGATACCACATTATTAATTCCCATTGACAGCCTTGTCAGCATTCCTCTAAATAAAGAATTTGCAATTACTGAGAGAGACCCAAGAAGAGCCTGGTGGTATTCTGCTATTTTACCTGGTTTAGGACAGGCCTATAACAGGAAACACTGGAAAATCCCTATATTTTACACAGTTTTTTTAGGCACATACTTTATGATTGAGGATAACAGTTATAAATATAAGATACATAAAGAAGCCTATGCAAACTTCACAGAATCAGGCCCACCTGTTTGGAATCCTTCTTTAAATGAAGATATGTTAAAAGACCGTAAAGACTTTTATAGAAGGAATCGTGATTTGGGCATTATCATTGGAGTTATAATGTATTTTATGAATATTATGGATGCAAGTGTTGATGCTAGTTTAATGGATTTTGACATCAGTGATGATTTAAGTATGAGGGTATCACCAGAAATTGACCAATTAAATATAACACAGCAAAACTCATTTGGGCTAAAATTTGTTATAACATTAAATAAATAGTTGAAGATAAGAATTTAAAGAAGAAAAGGAAAGATTATGAAGAAGGATATTTTAATTGTAGCATTAGTGTTTTTTACTGGTTTCAGTGGATTTGCAAATATGCACCCTACGGACACAATAGTAGTTAATGAAAAAGAAAGCAAACAAATTGAAGACGATTTGGATAGTTTGTTAAATTTATGGTATGTAAAAACTGCTATAAAAAGCAGCGATAGCAAAACGATAAAGCTACCTGACAGCATAGTGAACATTAAACAAATTCCTGATTCTGTTCTTATTGCACGCTTAAATGCAATTCCTTCTTTAATTGAGCTTCCTTATAATCAAATAATCAGAAGATATATTGAGGTTTATACAAAAAGAAAATCAGCACCCATATTAATTGGTTTGACTGATTACTATTTCCCAATGATTGAAGAGATACTTGACAAATATGATTTACCCTTAGAATTAAAATATCTTCCTATTATTGAGTCGGCTTTAAACCCAAGAGCTGTTTCACGAGCAGGTGCTACAGGTTTGTGGCAATTTATGTATGGTACGGGTAGAATGTTTCACCTTGAAATTAACTCTTTTGTTGATGATCGGAGAGACCCGGTGAAAGCATCTTATGCTGCAGCTCAATTCTTATCACATTTATATGCTATGTATAAAGACTGGACTTTGGTTCTTGCAGCCTACAATTGTGGCCCGGGTAATGTGAATAAAGCAATTAGAAGAGCAAAAGGCAAACGTGATTATTGGGACATATATCCATATTTACCAAGAGAAACACGTGGATACGTACCTGCATTTATTGGTGCTACCTATATGATGAATTACTATCACAAGCACAACATACAGCCGGTTGATATTAAAATGCCAATTATGACAGATACGATTATGGTAACCAAAAAACTACATTTAATGCAAGTTTCTGAGGTGCTAAATATTCCAATTGAGCAAGTACGCGATTTAAACCCTCAATATAAAAAAGATATAATTCCGGTAACTGTTGACCCATATCCTTTAAGACTTCCTTTTGAATATTCTATGATGTTTTTAGACATGGAAGACTCCATTTATGCCTATAAAGATTCAATTTATTTTAACCCCAAAAGAGTTGTTATTACGCCTAAAAAATACTCTAAAAGCAATTACTATTCTGCTTCATCATATCAATCAAACTACAAACCACCATCAACAAAAAATATGACAAAGTTGTCCTATACAGTTAAAACAGGAGATGCTATTGGTCTGATTGCCGACTGGTATGATGTAAATATTGCTGATATAAAATACTGGAATAAGGTAGGACGAAGAAATACGATTCGTGTAGGTCAAAAATTAACGGTATATGTACCTAATAAAAAGGCGTATAAATACAAGAAGATTAATACAATGAACCCTAGTCAGAAAAATGTGGTTACTTATAAAAACACCCCAACAAAAGGTGCTAATACTGATTTTAAATTTGATGGTAATTATGTGTATTACAAAATAAAGAAAGGCGAAAGCTTGTGGACTATTGCAAAAAAGTACCCTGGTATATCAAATCTTGATATTATGAAGTTAAATAATTTTACTGACCGTGAAGTAAAAACACTTAAAGCAGGTCAGGTAATTAAAATTAAAAGGAAAAGCTAATTTATAACGATAAGAACAGATTTATAATTTCAAAAGAAAAATAGTTTTCTTTCAAGTAATAAGTTCATGAAGCCATTAAACATATTAATCTTTATACTTTCTGTCTTTACGGGGATGTTGGTATTATCTTTTGTTATCCCGAAAGATGGTATAAAAATAACAGAAGACTGGACACTTCATTTTCCATCAATTGATGAAATCCTGGAGCCAAAGCATGAAAATTATGTTGACATTAGCGACATCATCACTCAAAATCAGATATTGGATACAATTAAGGATGAAGTAAATGAGTTAAAATCTGCTTACCTTATAGATTCAAGCCTTGTCTATTATAAACCAATAGATATTAAGCCCGGTGAGGTTACACGAAAACTAGAATTTCCAACTAGTAATAAAATGGTTTTGAATAAATTTTTTAAGGAACTTGCTAATCTACCGGTTTCTAACAAATTAATCAGAATCTTACATTATGGTGACTCTCAGATTGAAGCAGATCGTATGACATCCTATTTCAGGTATAAACTTCAATCACAATTTGGTGGTTCTGGTCCAGGCTTAATTCCAGCAATTCAACCGTATGGTTTTCTTTCACCCGTGGTGAGCGAATCGGCCGGTGACTGGAAAAGGTATCCGGGTTTTACAAAACGTGACACTATGGTAGGGCATAGTCGCTATGGTGTACTGGCCAGCTTTAGTCGTTTTTCGCCATTACCAGAAAAGCTTGATCCTGTTGATAGTATTGGAAAAACAGATTCAATTCCAAATAATATTAAAAAATATTCTGCCAGTTTAACCTTAAAACATTCGCCCTATGCAGTAAAAAGTGTTAAACGATATACCAAGGCTCGTTTATTTTATGGTTATAATTCAAAGCCATTCAACCTAAAACTATTCGATGGTGAAGAACTGATAAGTGACAACACCCTAATTCCTTCTGAAAGTTTACAAGTAAAAAAGTGGAAATTTGCAAATACACCGTCCTATCTTCATCTTGAATTTAACGGTGAGGATAGTCCCGACATTTATGCAATGGCACTGGATGGCAACCGCGGTATAGCTGTCGACAATATTGCATTGCGAGGCTCTGGCGGATTAATTTTCACAAACTCAAGCAACAGTTTATTAGCATCAATTTATCAACATCTTAACGTAAAACTAATTATTTTACAATTTGGAGGAAATATTACACCCCATATTCTGGAAAATTACAATTATTATGAACGTTCCTTTTACAGACAATTAACTACACTAAAAAAGTTAATTCCTGGAGTCTCAATTATTGTTATTGGTTTAGCAGATATGTCCTTAAAAGAAAAAGATACATATGTTAGCTATCCGAATGTAACACTAATAAGAGATGCTCTTAAAAGTGCTAGTTTTAAAGCAGATTGTGCATTTTGGGATATGTATGAAGCAATGGGTGGAGAGAACTCAATGCCAAGTTGGGTATTTTCTGAGCCAGCTTTAGCAGAAAAAGATTTTATACATTTTACAGTTGGTGGTTCAAAAATAATAGCACAAATGTTTTACAGAGCCTTAATGCTGGAATATAACAGTTACATTAAGAAACAAAATAAGCTGAAAAAGAAAGATGAGGAAAGAGCACAGTACAGTCATAACAACAACTAATTCATTGAAGTTTACCGCATTAAGCTTATTTTTAGTTCTAATCAACTCCTTCAATCTTAAAGGTCAAAGTGAATATCCTTTTGACATAAACTATTATAATTTTATTCATTATGATGAGAATAAAATTATTTTCCCTGCTGACAGTTCAAACTTTGAACATCTTTTTCTTAAGTTGGATACAGTCATATTAAATGGTAAGGGAAAAATATCAATAGTACATATTGGAGGCTCTCATATTCAGGCCGATGTATATTCCGGAAGGACACGTGAACGTTTACAAACTTTTTACCCAGGAATGAATGGTGGACGAGGCTCGGTATTTCCATTCAGAATTGCCAAAACCAACAACCCAAGAAGTTACAAAGTAAGTTACACTGGAACTTGGGTTTCATGCCGTAATGTAGAAAACAAAAAAAAATGCAAGCTAGGTCTTTCAGGCATGTCTGTAACAACATATGAACAAACCGCCACTCTTTCCATAGAAATAAAATCAGACAGCCTTGTTGAATATTATTTTAATAAAATCAGGATTTTCCATGAAAATGATTCAAACATTTTCAAAGTAAATTTCCCCGGATTGAAAATAGACAAAATTGAAAGGAATGATTCTTTGGGGTTTTCTCTATTCTATTTAAAAAATGATTACAGAAAATTCAAGATGGAATTTTCGAAAGAGAATACTTCTCAAAATAAATTTACAATCTATGGAATTAGCCTGGAAAATGATGATCCGGGTATCGTTTATCATTCAATTGGAGTTAATGGTGCGAGTTTTCCATCATTTTTAAAATGTCAGCTCTTTGAAAAACAGTTAGCTGCGTTAAAACCAGACATGGTTATTATTTCTCTTGGCACGAATGATGCATATACAACTAAGTTTAAACCTGATTTTTATCAATCTAATTACCAGCTGTTAATAGATAAAATAAGAAGAGCAGCACCAAAATCAGCAATATTAAACACGGTTGCAAATGATAGTTACTTGTTTAGGCGATATCCTAATTCTAATACGCAATTAGCAGCAGATGTAATATACAAAGTGGCTAAAAAAAACAATTGCGGTGTTTGGGATTTTTTTAAGATAATGGGAGGTCTAAATTCATCTTCTTTATGGCGTCAGGAAAACCTAATGGTTAAAGATTTAATACACTTTAATGTTCAGGGATATTTACTAAAGGGAGATTTGTTTTTCAATGCTTTTATTAAGGCATATGATAATCATATGTCAGCTAAACCAACTAAATAGAGTCTGTCCATAAAGTGTGCTTTCCCCGGAAACTTACCAAGTCTTAAAGACTTTGCAAGTTGAGTACTAACTTAGTAAGTTTTTTGAACTTGCGAAGTTTTTCTAAAATGCCGATTTTATAGACATGCACTAAATAGTTGTTACATATCAATTAAAGCATAATTAAGAAAAAACTCTATGCTCAACACTTGTAATAAAAACTTAAACAAAGATATAACAAGATGTTTTTAAATAGTTTTACAGGATAAGACACTTATTTTTGGGTGTCAAATAATATATTAATTTAAAATATAAAGTGCTAGATACATTAATTGAGATATTAAAGTTTAATCCAAAATCGCCACTGATTTTCACCCGTTTTTATTTTTGGGCATTTTTTGCCATGGTGATGGCGGGATATTCAATTATTTATCATAAAAAAACACCCCGGAATGCATACCTCTTTATAATAAGTCTTTTTTTTTATTATAAATCAAGTGGTATCTACTTCTTATTATTAGTATTTTCTACCATCACTGATTTTCTTATTGGAAAAGGAATTTACAAATCTGATAATAAACGAAAACGGAAATTATTATTATTTCTAAGTGTATTTATCAATTTATTTGTCCTCTTCTACTTTAAGTATTCCTATATGTTTATTGATTCAGTAAACTATATTTTGGGAACTAATTTTACAGCAGTTAATTACTTTAACCTTTGGACAAATAAGTTTACGGGTGGTTATCTTGACATTGATAAAATAATCTTACCCGTTGGTATCTCATTTTTCACTTTTCAAACAATGAGTTATACCATTGATGTTTTCCGTAAAAAAATAAAACCCGTAACAAACATTCTTGATTTTGGTTTTTATGTGTCTTTTTTTCCACAACTGGTTGCTGGCCCCATTGTTCGTGCATCAGAATTCATACCACAGCTTTACAAAGAATACAAATTGAGCAATAAAGAGTTTGGTCTGGCTATATTCTTTATATTGAATGGCCTATTAAAAAAGCTCTTTATATCTGATTACATTGCTGTAAATTTTATTGACCGGGTTTTCTCTAATCCCATGGCCTATTCAGGCTTTGAAAACCTTATGGGTTTGTATGCGTATTCAATGCAAGTATATGCTGACTTTTCAGGGTATACTGATATAGCAATTGGGGTAGCCTTATTAATGGGTTTTAGACTACCTGTCAACTTTAATTCTCCATATAAGGCATTGCATGTTGGAGATTTTTGGAGGCGGTGGCACATCTCACTTTCAACCTGGTTAAAAGACTACTTATACATACCTCTTGGGGGTAATAAACATGGCGAATTCCGGACAAATATAAACTTAATGATTACGATGCTTTTGGGTGGATTATGGCACGGAAATACCTGGCAATTTGTAATTTGGGGCGGTTTAAATGGAATTGGTTTAATTGTTTATAAATTTTGGCGAAAAATAAGTCCTTTTAAAGGAAATCATCACTGGGCAGTTCGATTTTATGCGATTTTCATTACGTTCAATTTCATAACTATAACACGTATTTGGTTTCGCTCTGAAACCATGGATAAAGCAAATGCAATGATCAACCAAATTGTTTATGCCTTTGATAGTGCTAAAATTATTGAAATGACAATAGCATACAAAAACGTATTTGCACTACTGCTATTTGCCTATTTTGTTCATTGGCTTCCTGGTTCTGTAAAAAATTGGTATAAAAACACCTTCACTAATTTACCTTTATGGTTAATGATTTTTATTGTAGTTATTATTGTCTTTGGAATATATCAATTTCAAACATTTGAGTTACAACCTTTTATTTATTTTCAGTTTTAATATTTTTTTTCGCATTTTTGCTTATACTGTTTGGTTTGATAGTTAAACATATCTTCTACCCAGAATACTCATTTTTTATATTTTACAAATAATATGCAGCCAATATTACGAAATAACTTGAAGCAACTTGAACAAATATGTCGGAATCATCATGTTGTACGGCTTCATGCATTTGGTTCTGTATGCTCTAAAAATTTCAATAACAAGAGTGACATTGATTTAATTGTTGCTTTCAAACACCGTTATTTTGATGGCTACGTTGATAATTTTTTATCATTAGAAAAAGAACTTGTAACATTATTTAACCGACCTGTTGATATAGTAGCTGAGGAAACCATCCAAAATCCATATTTTATAAAAGTTGTAAATCAAACAAAAACTCCAATATATGACTGATCTAATTAAAAAATGGCTTTTTGATATTATTGAAGCAATTAATTCAATTGATGATTATATTGGAGTACCCAGACAATTTAATCTTTATGAACAAGACAAGAAATTACGTCGTTCAGTGGAGCGAGAAATAGAAATAATAGGTGAAGCTGTAAACCGTATAAAAAAAGAAATGCCAGAATTTGAGATAGTAAACTCACAGCAAATAATTGCTACCCGTAACCGGGTAGCACATGCTTATGATGCAGTAGATAATGCAATAATTTGGGGAATTGTTATTAATCATTTACCAAATTTAAGAATAGAAGTAGCAAAATTATTGGGAAATGGGTAAAACATATACCCTTTATTGCTTATTTTATTTCAGGAAGAATAATTTCTGTCCAAATTCCATATCCTTTTTCATTCAAATGAATTCGATCATTTTTAAACAGCTCTTCTTTTAAAATACCATTTGTATCAATCAAATCGCTGCTTACATCAATAAACTCACAGTTTGTATTTTTATTACAGAAATCCTTTAATGCAATATTTACTTCCTTCATTTGAGGCCAAAACTTCCACCTGCCGGGCGACGGTTTTATAGATAATATAAAAATATCAGTATTTGGCATTTTCTGACTAAGCAGCTCGTAAAGATATATATATGAACCAATAATTTTGTTTACACTTGTCTTTAAAATAGCAACATCATTATCACCAGAATAAAAAATAATTTTTTTAGGTTTATGTTTAAAAAAAAGTGTATTTGCATAAAAAATAGCTTCAGGAACAGTTGATCCACCAAATCCCCTATTCAGAACAGTTAAACCCTTCATGTCATGTTCCAGACTTTTCCATTTTCTGATACTGGAACTTCCTACAAATACAATATCAAAGTTTCTATTTCCATTTAGAGAGTCTTTATTCTCAAATTTTTTAATCTCTGGATAAAAACGATTCAACAATAAAGTATCAATAAACTCAGAAAGTAATTTTAAGTTTTTTGGATTATACTCTTTATTTTTCTTTTTTTGTTCCTGTTCTGGCTTATTCGAAACATGCTCTGCTGAAGTTTGATTTTTGCATGATGCAGATATCAAAAAGGTTAAACTAAAAACAAGTACGGCAAATTTAAAAAATCTCATCTACTATTTTTTCATGACAAACTTAGCAATTGGGGGGGGGGCTATGAGCAACCAATTACTCATATTTTCTTACATTAATCATTAAAGCTTCCACTCTAAAAATAGAATCTCACCACTTCTTAAAACCTCAAGTTTAAGAATATCTCCCTTTTTCATACCCTGAAAATAAGTAAGAAAATCTGTTAGACTTTTTTTATTATTAAACCTATAGCCATTTGCTGACAACATGATATCACCTCCAACCATAATTTCCTTCTCGTCCATAATAATTTTCTGAAAACCTGCTTTCAGCCCCATAAAATAAGATGGAGATTTATCTGCAACACTTTGAATTAAGAATCCCCCACCCTGCTTAACATTCAATATTTTTGCTAGTTTCCCATCTATATAAGATGCATCAATACCCATCCAGTCATAACCCTCTGTTTCCATAATAAATTTTGCAATATTTGAAGTAGCTACAAAACCTAAGCCTTCAAAACCACCAGAACGTGTAAGTATAGAACTTACAACACCAATAACATCACCATCAAGATTAAACATGGGGCCACCTGAATTCCCCGTGTTAATTGCAGCATCCGTTTGAAAAAACTCAATTTTCCCTGCTCTACTAAAATCAAGTTGTTCTATATGTCTACCACTAATATAACCAACAGATAATGAATGATAAAGTCCCATAGGACTACCAATAATATATATTTTATCACCGATATTAGCTTTATCAGAATCAGCAAGTTTTGCGACTACAGGATTCTTTGGAGCTTTCCGGGTTTTAATAAGAGCAATATCTGATTCATTTGATATTTTCACCACATCAGCTTCAATTGATTGTCCATCAGGAAATTCGACTAATATTGCTGAAGCAAGTTGAATAACATGGGCTGCGGTTAATATAGATCCATCTGCATTAATTAGGACTCCGGAACCGAGACTTCCAAAAGTGACCTTTTCATAAGGATCACCTGTACCGGTACTTTCAGCCTCAATTACCTTAATTACCACTACCGAAGGGTTTGTTTTTTTAAAAAGCTCACTAAAATCCTGTGCCGACAATTGTGCTATAGTGATTAGAGTAGCAAATAATAATATAATACTTTTCATTTTCATATTTTTAATTATACTTTAAATGGTTAAACTTACTGACAATCAGGATAAAATCACTTTCCAAAAATCAAATTTTAAACCGCTTTTAGTATAGGAGGTAAAATGTCCAAAAATTAATTCTCGCATTTTTTAACAAATTTAATCTGATATGTTATGCCAGGATTTTTTTATTTCATCAATGGTAAACACTTTTACATTTGTTAAAATAAATTTTGACGAAACAAAATCACCTATCTGGTTACACTCATTAACCGCAGACTGTATCACATCTTTTATTGAAACTGTTAATGGAACTAAAGCTACTAAAGTAGTATAATTCTCAGCAAAATCAATCTTTTCCACCTCACCATCTACTTTTTTTAATGCAAACTCAAGCTCTTTGCTAATTAAACGTTTTTGCAAATCAGTAAATTCCTTATTATCAGCCGATGCCAATACAGAAAAATATCTCAGTTTCTTACCTTTACCACCTAGACCAGTTGAAATAATAACCTGGTTTTCATTTAATAACGAACTTTCTATAGTCATTCTGCTTTCCTGTAAAGCTAAAGCAGCCCAGTTTTTCAGTTTAGCTTCTGCATTTGCCAGATATTTCTCAATAATTCGGTATGCTTCTACATCATCAATACCTGCTAAACCCACCAAAAGATTCTTTTTCTCTTCAATATCCATATTAAGGTCAAATAACTTCGCTTTGTCTTTAAGCAGATCATTCTTATTTATACCTGACTCCTTATTTTTTTTTGACTCTTCAAAGTAACTCATTTGGGTTTTAATATCTATCTGATCTTCAAGAATACTAAATTTTTCAGGATTTTTCCCAAAAAGTTCCTCCATTTTATTGTAAATATTTTCATCTTTCATATTTCCTGTATTTGTCAATAAACAAAATTTGAAATCAATATAATTTATATCTAAACACCCGACATAGCTTTCATTCAGGCTATTTAATACCAATGTAATTTACCACAATTACAATTGCAAAGTTTACATTTTTATTGATATATTCAAAACTAAATTTAAAATACCCAAATATGGGTATTGTACATACTAAAACTTAGCTTTACTTTTGCAGTATCTATTTACTTATACCAGATAGTTACCAACAATTTAGCAATATAACAATAAGTAATTAAATGAATCTTTCTGAACTTCAAACAGGCGACAAAGGAGTAATTATTAAGGTAAAAGGCAGGGGTGCTTTCCGAAAAAGAATTACAGAAATGGGTTTTATCAAAGGAAAGCAAATCACTGTTATTAAAAATGCACCTCTTAAAGACCCTATTGAATACAATATTTTAGGCTATGATGTCTCTTTAAGAAGAAACGAGGCATCACTTGTTGAAGTTTTAAACGAAGAAAGTGCAAAAAGCTTAATTCCTCATTCTTTTGAAGGTGTATTAACAGAAGAATTGTTACTGAAAAAGGCACAGGAAAAAAGCAAAACTATAAATGTTGCCTTTGTAGGTAATCCGAATTGTGGAAAAACTACACTTTTTAATTTTGCATCAGGCTCAAAAGAACATGTAGGCAATTACAGCGGAGTAACCGTTGATTTAAAAACTGCTTCTTTTAAACAAAGTAACTACACTTTTAACATCACAGACCTTCCTGGAACTTACTCACTATCAGCATATTCCCCAGAAGAGCTTTATGTACGAAACTTTATCATTAATGAAACGCCGGATGTGATTATCAATGTGCTTGATGCATCTAACCTGGAACGTAATTTATACCTTACTACGCAACTTATTGATATGGACGTAAAAGTTGTGTGTGCATTAAACATGTTTGACGAGCTACAGGAAAAAGGTTCACAGTTTGATTACATGGCTCTTGGTAAAATGATTGGGATTCCTTTTGTTCCTACAGTTGGGTCAAAAGGAAAAGGGATAAAAGAACTTTTTGATAAAATTATTGAAGCATATGAAGATAAAGCACCTAGCCTACGACATATTCATATAAATTATGGTAAAGGTGTTGAAAAATCGATTGAAGCAATTCAATCCCAGATAAGAGTTAAAGAAAACGAGCACTTAATTGATAAATTATCTTCACGTTTTTTGGCAATAAAACTCCTGGAAAATGACCATGATGCACATAGTCAGATTGGCCATTATGAAAACCGTCATCAAATTTTCGAAACATATAAAAAACGAAGTAGCAAGATAAAAGCTCTTCTTAAAGAAGATCCTGAAACCGTATTAACTGATGCTCGTTATGGGTTTATAGCAGGTGCTTTGAAGGAAACTTTTAGGGAAGGGGTTATTGACCGCAGAAAAAAAACAGATATAATTGATACATTTCTTACACATAAAGTTTTTGGTTTCCCAATCTTTCTTTTTTTTATGTGGATAATGTTCCAATCTACATTTAGTCTTGGTCAATATCCTATGGATTGGATAGATATAGCCATACAATACTTAAGTGGCTTTATAAAAACTATTATGCCCGAAGGAATGCTGAAAGATTTAATTGTGGATGGTATAATTGGTGGTGTAGGTAGTGTTATTGTGTTTCTTCCCAACATACTCATTCTCTTCTTTTTTATTTCATTAATGGAGGATACCGGTTATATGGCCAGAGTCGCATTTATTATGGATAAAATTATGCATAAAGTAGGTCTTCATGGAAAATCTTTCATTCCTATGATTATGGGTTTTGGATGCAATGTTCCAGCCATTATGGCAACCCGTACTTTAGAAAACCGAAATGATCGTATTCTAACAATATTGATTAATCCTTTCATGTCTTGTAGTGCACGCTTACCAGTATATTTAATAATTATTGCAGCTGTATTTCCTGATGATGCTAGTATAGTACTCTTTTTCCTCTATTTTTTTGGAATTTTTATGGCAGGTTTATTTGGAATTATCTTTAAAAAGCTAATCTTTAAATCGGAGGAAGCCCCCTTTGTAATGGAACTACCACCTTACCGTATGCCTACATTAAAAACCACAACCATACATATGTGGCATAAAGGACAACAATACCTGAAAAAAATGGGAGGCGTAATACTTATTGCCTCTGTTTTAATCTGGTCTTTAGGCTATTTTCCGAGAACTACAGAACTTAATAAAAAAATTGACTCCGAAATTTCAAACATTGAAACAGAGATTGAAAATATTGAAATACAAAATAATAGTACGCAAAACCAACCGGCTGAGTTTACTCAAGAGCTAGACTCCCTAAATCTATTAAAAGAAAACAACAGGCAAAGCAACTCATATATTGGTAGAATAGGAAAGTTTATTGAGCCTGTTATGTCACCTCTTGGTTTTGATTGGAAAATAAGTGTTAGCATTTTAACAGGTATCGCAGCCAAGGAAGTGGTTGTAAGTACCATGGGAGTATTGTATCAAGCTGATGAAGAAGCTGACGAAAATTCAGAAAGTTTAAAAAATAAAATAAGAAATGAAACCTTTACATCAGGAAAAAATATGGGGAATGTTGTTTTCACTCCACTTGTAGCCCTTTCATTCCTTTTATTTATTTTAATCTACTTTCCATGTGTAGCTGTTATTGCAGCAGTAAAAAAGGAAACAGGACATTGGAAGTGGGCATTATTTATGATCGTTTACACAACAGGTTTAGCCTGGACTGTATCATTTATCACTTTTCAAGTGGGGAAATTAGTAATTGGATAATTAGTAACTGGTAATTTGCAGATGTAGCAAATAAACACAATATACACATAGTAAATCTGAGCTTATCTGAGAAATCTGCGGATAAATAAAAAAAACAAACAAAATGAACACATTAATACAGGAAGTAATCACTTATTTAATAATTACAAGTACTACACTTTATACAATATATAAAACAGTATTATTTTTCATTCCCTCTAAAAACAGTAATGTGTGTTCCGGATGTATGGGTGGAAATTGTGGTATTAAATCAAACAACTCCATAAAAGCGAAATTGCATATAAACATCTCCCGATAATCGTATTATTAATGACATACAATTACAACTAAACACAACAAACGACTGACTATAGTAACATTTCATCAACAATAATACAAATAGCTAACAAAATTACAATCCTAAGCCAACAAAACAAGTTTTATACTTTTCCTAGAGATTCAAGCTTTACTTTCTGACGGCAGAATTTGTTCAAATATAAAGAAGAAGCAACGCTTATTCAAGAACTCACAATATCAATTAAATTCTCTATCTTTGGAGTCAATTTTAATAAAAATTTCCACTCTAATGATTAATAAATTACTAATACTCTCACTTTTTTCTTTATTAGTTTATACTAGTTGTACAAATCAAAAAAAGAACATACATCAAGAAAACACATCAAATAATCAGGTCAAGGCTTATAAACAAATTGCTTTTGAAAAATTTGGTTCTGATACCATTTTTATCTTTAGTCCTGAAGAAAATTATGTGTTGTGCACAAAAGCAATTGACAAATCATCTGGAAACCCTAATGCTTTAACAGAGTTTTTTGTTTATGATACGGATAATAAAGAAATTCTTTATGAGGATAAAATACCAGGAGCAATTATTTCGTGGAATACAAATACAGACTTACTTATTATTAAGCAAAAAGGAATTATCACTTCGCCTGAAGACAATGGCAAGATTTCATACCTAATTAACATCAAGACTAAAAAAAGAAAAGAAACTACAAAAAACAATTATTAATTTTATTAAATAAACCTTAATTTAAAAAACCAATTAAAAAAATGCTTATGAAAAAAGTTTACCTAATACCAATTTTGGGAATTCTAGTCTTTTTTGTATTATTCGTTTTTATAAATCACAACTTAACAAGTGATAGTCAAGTACAAAAAGAGTTTACCCCAAAAGAACTTAAAGATATTGAAAATCAAAAAAAGAAAGAAAAAAGAGAACAGGGAATTGGCAAGGCTGACAAACCGGATATGTTTACTAAATATTTTAAAGACATAACGACCCGAATTAATGAAAAAGAGTCTACTTATAAAATGAATTATAAAGTTACCGAATTAAATAAAGCAATTCGATATTCAAAATCATTAAAAACATACAAAGCAGCACCTGGAGAATGGATTCAAAGAGGGCCAGCAAATATTGGAGGTCGTACAAGAGCTATAATAATTGACCCTGATGATGCTACACACCAAACTTGGTTTGCAAGTGCTGCAACAGGCGGTATATGGAAAACTACTGACAAAGGTGCAAACTGGACACACCTATCTGCTGATCTTTCTAACCTTGCAGTAAATGCAATGGCAATGGCAGAATCAAACACCCAGATAATTTACGCAGGTACTGGTGAAAGTTTTCCGGGCGGAACTTACCTTAAAGGAAATGGAATCTGGAAATCTATTAACAAGGGTGATACATGGACACAGTTGACAAACACAGCAAGCAGTGAAAACTTTGCTTATATTAACAGGTTAATTATTGACCCCGCAGATGCAAACATTGTTATAGCTGCTACTGAAACAGGAATATATAAATCAACAAACGGCGGAACAGACTGGACTGAAGTACATTCAAGCAACAATGGTGTTGAAGACATTGTTGCAGATCCAACTACCTTTAATGTGATTTTTGCCGGTGAAAATTCAGTAGGTATTTTGCGATCTACTGATGCTGGTGATAGTTGGACTGTTTCATCGGCTGGTTTAGGAGCTGGCAACAGGTACGAAGTAGACGTTTCACCAGTTGATCATAATATTATATTTACGAGCGTTAATGTTTCCAGCACCGAATCCCCGGTTTACATTTCTGAAGATAATGGTTTAAACTGGAAAAAATTCAATGATGATGAAAACTTTTTAAGTACTCAGGGTAGTTATGATAATACAATTGCGGCTCATCCTTATAATGCAGATGAAGTTTTTATTGGTGGTGTAGATGTTTGGAAAGTGAAATTTGATGGTGAAGAAACCACTTCCGACCCAACAATTTTAGGTGTATTTACTGAAAACACCACATTCCTTTCATTTATTAACTTCGGTGGTGATTACCTTGCTGGAGGAATGAGCACTGAAGATGCCGACCCAACTGCCGAAGAGCTAGCTATTGAAATAAGGTTTGGTACAGGTTTATCACAAAAAGCACATCGCTTTACCGTTCCGGAGGAATCAACATCTGGAGTTCCTGCAGGAGATTACAGCTATCAGGATTATGTAGATGTTCCTTTTATTGTATGGGATATGACAAATGACAGACAATTAATGGTTTCTTTTAGAGATCAGGAAATAGATGGTATATTTAACCTGTACGAAAGAATTAGTGACGATTACGGCGAACTTGGCAGAGAATATATTTTTATAAACTCAATTGCTTACGATGACACTACACCTGATGAAGATATTGCTACTGCAGGCGGACATTTACATAAAAACTTATATATGTTTTGGCCAACTTTAACAGAAGGTGAAACATGGACACCAGAAGCATTACCAACATCTAAGATTGTCGTTGACTATGGAACCCAAACATTAAAAGCAGGTACAAAAACAAGTATTGCAGACTCATATGGTGCATTTAGCGGACCAAATGGTTACGG
>JAOZNO010000220.1 GCA_029933755.1 Bacteroidales bacterium
GTTTTATGAAAATTTCTTAGACATAGAATTTCATTATCTAAAAGAAATTTTCTGGTTATAAACCTTGTTTACTCCTAATTGATCTTTATATTAAAATCAAACATTTGGTTCAGAATGTTTGCCTTTAAGGCTTGTGAAGTTTTAAAAGCCAAGAGTTTACTTTTGTAAATAACTGGCTTGTAAAACGAGCGTAACGTAAAAGGCGGACTTTATGAACCAAACAACAATTAATCATCTACCTTTTCCAAGTGCTCAAAACCTTTAATTCTCATTGATTTTGATAATTTCGACATTTTTTTAAGGTCTATATCGCCTTCAATAAAAATTAATACAGACTCTCCTTTCCCTGTAATAATCATAACAAGTTCTAATATTTTTGATTTTTCCTCCCGGATTAAGAACCGAATATCCTGTTTGCCTTCTTTTACAATCATCAAATCTTTATAGTTTGATTTGGGTAAAATTTGCAATAATTCTTTCTGAAATTTGCCTCCGTTACGTACTTCCATAACCGAATCAGCAGTAAGAATTTTTATTGAACTCAGGTTTGATGTTAATTCCTTAAACTCTTTATCTTCCTGATCATCACTTATTTTCGCAAACAATTCAAACATATATTTTGTTATGTACACTGATGTGTAGCCTTCCTGACCTGAATATTTATCAAAAAATACGTTTAATTTTGAGTCTTGAGCAAATAGCCATACCGGACTTAGTACAACTAAAAGCATAATTATTATTTTCTTCATCATTATCATTTTAAATTTCTATTTACTTCTCTTAATTAATTCCCTCCACAAGGCTTTCAGCCTCACTGAAGCTTGACAAGTGTTTCAAATTTTCGGTACCATTGTTAAAATTTGAAGATACAAGCAAAAGAGCTCTTTTCGCTTCCATTTTTGCCACTTGTTCATTCATTATTGGTTTCCCATTAATATATGCATATACTATTTGTTCCTCTGAATTATCTGTGTATGTAAAAATGCTTATTAAAATTAATATACTGGCAGCAATTGCAAAAACCTGGTAATATAATTTTCTCATTTTTACTTTCCTATTTTTCCCTATTGAAAAAACTTTTAAATCAAGCTGCTGTTCTTTTTCATTCCTAAAAAATTCAAACATTGCTTTTGTTTCAATCAAGTTTTCAGGTAATTCAGTATTGTTTTTAAAGAAATCCTTAATTTCCAGTTCTTCATTAAGAGTGGTATTTCCCTCAAAATATTTTTCAAGTAATATTTCCAAATTTTCAAATTCCATAATTCACTGTTTTTAAAATTTCAGATCGAACCTTTTTTCTTGCTCTTGACAGATTAACCCTGAGTGCAACAATATCTATTTTTAACACTTCTTCTATTTCTTCAAAACTGTAACCCTCAATATCTCTTAAATGCATAACCAGTTTCTGTTTTTCAGGCAATTTGTCTATTGATTTCCTTATTAAGCTTTGCATTTCATTTTTTTCGCTATAATCATCACTATATAAAGAATTTCCTGCTTGCCTAATTTCTGCATGAGAACTATCAACTACTTTTAAATGCCTAATTTTATCAAAGCAAATATTCTTTGTTGCCTGCATAGCATAGGCTTCAATATTTTTATACTTTGTTAGATTTTTACGATTTTCCCAAAACTTTGTCAACAATTCATGGACTACATCTTCAGCCTCAGCCGAATTATTTAATATTCGGTTAGCAAATCGGTACAGTTTATCTTTTATTACATAAACATCTTTTTCGAATCTTTTTGCATTCATTCTATGCATCTATTTTTTTTGATTGCTTATTTACAAAAAAGCCTTTATGCAATAGTGATTTTTCGCCCTTCAATAAATAAAATGTTTCATAAGGATGACGCTTCTTGATAAAAAATGTTACATCAAAACTCAAACTTTTTTGTATTTTTATAATTTAAAGACTCTGATCAAGCCTAATTGATAAGAAACAACAAAATATAAATTAATTAATTGCTAATATTTTATATATTTGTAATATTGATGGCACTCCGAAAAGCCGCTTAGCGGGTAATTCTATTAAAAATAAAAATGTATCAACCTGTATATCTGTCTATTAAAAAAGCCGCTTAGCGGCTGAATGCAGAAAATTGCACTTTTTCGGAGCAGACACAATATTACTTTTATTGTATAAAACAGTACCTATCTATTGATTTAAACCTCCAAATAATTATGAAACAAGAAACGAAGATATTAAATTGGTTTATTGGCTCTTTTTTACTCCCACCCGTATCCTGGTTAATTTCTGCCTGGTATTTTAATGTATGGAATACTGAAGAAATGCTTATTGTATTAATAAGACCTAACATTCCTGCTTATGTGCTTATTGTAGCATCCATAATCTACTTTATTGTTAAAAAGAATCTAAAAAATATTAAAAAATATTATGATAACCCTCAGCCAGAATCATTGGTAAAGGCTCAAAAAAGTGCTGCATTTATACCATGGTTTTTCATGATTATCTTACCAATTTACACAACCTTGGGTGATTTTCCGGTTTTACTTCCTTTAGAATTTATTGATAATACTGAATTTTTAATTGCTATTGTTATTGGTGTACCAATCGTTTTTCTTTTTGCAATTCCATTTTTCATACAAATGAATAAATATCTTGAAATTTACACAAAAAACCTTCCTTTTTCAAGCAAATATAAGGCAATGTCACTATCAAGCAAAATGACAATCCTTTTTCTTCTTAGCATAGTAGGTATTACTATTTTTTATATTAGTGCAGCTATGGGAATTTTACATAATAATCAAAGTGAAAATTTACAAATGGTCTTTCTTGAGAAATTTTCAATAATCTCTATAATTATTGTTGTCTTAACATCCTTTAACCTGTACCTGTTTAAATCACAAATTCTTAGCTCAATAATAAATATTAATATCAGAATAAAGGATATTTCTAAAGGAGAAGGTGATTTAACCAAAAGGCTTGATATTAATACAAGAGACGAATCTGGGGAAATGTCATATTGGTTTAATGAGTTTTTATCAAATATTAGTAAAATGATATCGCTAATTAGAACTAGTGGTGAAAAGATATCAGAATTAAGTGGTCAAATAAACTTAAAATCACAAGAGATTTCACAATCTTCGAGCCAACAGGCGGCATCAACAGAAGAAATTTCTGCATTAGTTGAGGAAATGACAGCAAGCATTGAACAAAACGCTAATAATGCATCAATAACCGAAGAAATTTCAACTAATGCATCTAAGGAAATGAATTTCATGAACGATGCGAGCAAAAACAGCCTAAGTTCTATTCAAAATATTACAAATAAAATTTCGGTTATTAAAGATATTGCTTTTCAAACAAACATATTGGCTATTAATGCTGCAATTGAAGCTGCTGCTGCAGGAGAGCAAGGCAGAGGGTTTTCTGTAGTTGCATATGAAGTGAAAAAACTAGCAGAACACAGTAATAAAGCAGCTATTGAAATAAATGACTTGCTTGATATCACGCTAAATGAAACGAGTACAGCGAGTGTTATGATTGAGAAATTGGTTCCTGAAATCAATAAAACAGCTAATTTAATAAACGAAATAAGTTTAGCCAGTCAGGAGCAAAATTCGGGTACAGCACAAATAAATACAGCAATGCAGGAGCTTAATAGCACTACACAGAAAAATGCTTCCTCTTCAGAAGCCTTCTCTGCTATTGCTAAAGAACTAAGTAAGCAGGCAGATCAATTGAGCCTTTTGGTATCTAAGTTTAGAGTGTAAATTTAAGGGGGCGTAATACTATTTTTATTATTTTCTCCATTTTAATAATTTATATTTTATGGTATTACTACGAATTTTGTGGAAATAAAATAATTGAATTATACTAAATGGATTTTTATAAAAAAACGGGATAGAAGTTTGAAGCCGGAAGACCAAAGTTTATTTACTTCCGACTTCTGTCTTCCAGCTTCCTGCCCTGATAGTATTATAAACCATAAAACAACTTTGGGTTACTGAGCAATATCGAAGTAAATAATTTACCCACTCAAATGATAGTAGAACCTATTTTATAAAAATCTTTTAAAAACAATTAGTGCATGTCTATAAAGTCGGCATTTTAGAAAAACTTCACAAGTTCAAAAAACTTACTAAGTTAGTACTCAACTTACAAAGTCTTTCAGATTCGGCTAAGGCGGAACAGGCATTGGTAAGTTTCCGGGAAAAACACACTTTATGGACAACTAATTATACTAAAAACGATTTAAAATTTGACTTTTAGAAACGGCTTTCATCTTGATTGTCAATAAATTTAACAATATAACAATTTAACCATTTAAAGTATCGTAATGAAAACACTCCCCCTTATACTTCTGGCCTTCTTACTCGTTTTATTTGCCTGTAATACACCTAAAAAGGTTAATAACCAAGTTCAAACCTCAGCTTTAGTTATTATTTTAGAACCCGAAGCAGAAAAAATCATTGATAAAAATGCTACGGTTGAAGTGATTGCTGAAGGCTTTAGCTGGGCAGAAGGGCCAGTTTGGGTAAACGATTTAAATGCAGTATTATTTTCTGATGTACCTGAGAATAAAATTTATAAGTGGACTTTAGATGACAGTCTTTCTGTTTTTTTAGAGCCTTCAGGTTATACGGACGATACCGCAAATTTTGAGTCAGGTTCAAACGGGTTAATGCTGGATGGTTCAGGAAGGCTAATCCTTTGTCAACATGGTGACAGAAGAATTGCTTCACTAAATACAGATTTGAAAACCCCTAGCTCATTATTTACCACTTTAGCAGACAATTATAAGGCTAAGAAATTTAATAGTCCAAATGACTTGCACATAAAAAGTAATGGTGATATTTATTTTACTGATCCACCTTATGGTTTACCCAATGATTCAGCCCGTGAAATTGAGTTTAATGGGGTTTATAAAGTAAATGACATTGGAGAAGTGACTTTATTGGTAGATAGTCTCACAAGGCCAAATGGCATTGCTTTATCGTTGGATGAAAAAACTGCCTATGTTGCCAATTCTGATCCTGAAAAAGTAGTTTGGTATCGTTATAAATTAGATAGTTTGGGTAATTTCACAGATGGTAGCTTATTTTTTGATGCTACACACTTAAGCCTAACTGAAAAAGGTTTGCCCGATGGGTTAAAAATTCACAAAAGTGGAAATATTTTTGCCACCGGCCCTGGTGGTGTTTTAATAATTACACCTGAAGGCAAGCATATTGCAACGATTAGGACAGGTGCTAAAGCAGCTAATTGCGCTTTCGATACAGAACAAAAAACCTTATATATCACAGCTACAGATATGTTGATGAGGGTAGCTTTGAAGTAGAGTTTTAGCTAAGCATTAATTAAAAATATGAAGCCACGTATTGAAATATTACCCACAAAAAAATTAGTGGGCAAATCAATTAAAATGTCTTTAGCAAATAATAAAACTGGCGAACTGTGGAAATGGTTTATGACCAGAAAGAATCAAATAAATAGTACTTTTGGTTCTGCACTGTATTCAATGCAAGTTTATGATAAATCTCTTGATTTTCGAGATTTTAATCAAAATGTTGAATTTGAGAAATGGGCTGCAATTGAAGTTGCAGATTTCAATTCAGTTCCTGATGAAATGGATAGCTATATATTGAAAGGTGGTCTCTATGCTGTTTTTATTCATAAAGGCTCTGCGAATGAGTTTCAAAAAACATTCCAATTCATTTTTGGTAATTGGTTGCCATCATCTGAATACAATTTAGACAACAGGCCACATTTTGAGCTTTTAGGAGAAAAATATAAAAATAATGACCCAAGTTCAGAAGAAGAGGTATGGATACCCATACGACAAAAAAATGCCAGCACATAAATGCTATAATAACAAATGCAACAAACTATTCGAAATATTGGAATTCTAGCACATGTAGATGCAGGTAAAACAACTATAACGGAACAATTTCTATATTTATCATCTGCAACACGTGCTTTGGGTAATGTTGATAAAGCAACAGCCATTACAGATTTTTTAGAAGTGGAAAAAGCCCGGGGAATTTCCGTGCGTTCAGCTCCTGTTTCATTCAAATGGAATAATTCAGTAGTTAATCTAATAGATACACCCGGTCACGTTGATTTTTCAGCAGAAGTTGAGCGGGTTTTGCGGATTTTAGATGGTGCCGTATTGGTAATTTCTGCAATTGAAGGTGTTCAGGCTCATACTTATACTTTATGGAACGCTTTGCAGGAACTTAAAATCCCAACTATTATTTTTATTAATAAAATTGATCGCCCGGGTGCTGATGTTTTAATGATTATTGAAGAAATAAGAAAAGAACTTAAAATTAATGCCATTCCTGTTCAATACGCTGAAAATGAATCGGACACAAATATTAAAATTGCAGATTTTTGGACTGACAACACCCAAAACAATGAATTAATTTCTTTACAGGAAAACTATATTGAATTACTTGCGGAGCACAATGACCAATTGCTTGATGATTACCTAAACGAGATGAAAATTACAGGAATTCGACTGAAAGAAATCATTCAACAGCTTAGTAAAAAAGCAGATTTATTTCCAATTATGCTAGGTATAGCAAAAGAAGGTGAAGGAATTCGTGAA
>JAOZNO010000221.1 GCA_029933755.1 Bacteroidales bacterium
GGAATTGCGGCAGTAATCACCATTATGACGGGAATGTTATTTACCATTATCTGGATTAGTACCGGAATGGATAAAGTAATCAGTTCACGATTATTAACATTTTTTGTTGCGGGTTTTGTGGCTATTGTTTCAAGCTTTGTATTTAAAAAGGCAAATTGAAATATAAACGACCTCTATTATTTGATTAATCAACCAAAATTATTGATTAGCTCTATTCTAAAGAAGCTAAATAATACTGCCTTTAATTTTTTATATTAAATTGCGAGAGTCCCTAATGCGCTTAAAATGAGACTATTCGTAGATGACACATCGTTTTTAAATATAGTCTGTGATCCGGGTTTCAGTATATTCATATTTGATTCGTAAATGTATTTACAAGCCTCCTATATAATTTTTCGTTAACTTTACCTTTTTTGCTCTAATTGAAATAAAAATAGGATATAGTTTAGATGTTCTGTGATTTCAATAATTATTTGTTTTGTACTTGTCTGAATTTCGGTGGGTTAACATACTTGTAATTAGTCGAAGTGCCAGTATCCTAAATTGCATACTAGAAATAAGTAATGCAGAGATTTAATTTTTTAGAGCTTAGCTATAATTCAAATTGTTAAACTAAAACATGTATTATGAAAACTTTATTAACAAGCTTAATAATTTTATTTTTATTAATGAAATCGCAAGTGTTATTTTCCCAGGCAATTATTATTGATCATAATTGTGCTAAACTTGATTCGATTCCTGAGTCTGCAATTCTTCAGGCAAAATCAGATTTACATATAGCATATTGGCATACTTCTCATGGAAGTCAGCTTACTGAAGGGATGAAAAGTTTACGTGATTTGGACTTGACAAATTTAGTTGGCTATAAAGGAGATATATATAATTGGAATGATGGAGGAACTGACGGTGCACTGGATTTAGATGATAATTATGAAGGTGATTTAGGTCACAATGGTGATCTTGGTTGGGAAACAACTACGCGGACATATTTGGCAGATCCTACTAATAGTGATGTAAATGTTATAATCTGGTCGTGGTGTGGTGGAGCGAGTGACAATACCGAGGCAGGAATGAATATATATTTAAATGCGATGAACCAATTGGAAATAGATTTTCCAAATATTAAGTTTATATATATGACTGGTCATTTGGATGGTACGGGTGAATCAGGGAATTTGCATGTAATGAATGAGCAAATAAGGAATTATTGTCTTAATAATCATAAGATATTATATGATTTTGCAGATATTGAATCTTATGATCCGGATGGAAACTATTATTTAGACAAAATAGCTAACGATAATTGTGATTATGATTCAGAAGGTAATGGAACAAGGAATGCAAATTGGGCTACTGCGTGGCAGAACTCACATACCGAAGGGACTGATTGGTACAGTTGTAGTGCAGCACATTCACAAGCATTAAATGGAAATTTAAAAGCTTATGCTGCTTGGTGGCTTTGGGCAAAACTTGCAGGTTGGGAAAATGAAGTTATTTCAAATGTTGAACAAGAACAATTTGGCCAAAATATTAGTGATTTAAAAAATTACCCAAATCCTTTTGATTCTAATACAACAATTGTATATAACCTTAAAGAGAATGCTCATGTAAAATTGGAATTATGGAATGCAAGTGGGCAAAAAATTAAAGTTTTGCTCGACCAAAAACAGACTAAAGGTAAATATAGTCTGCCGGTAAATATTGATAATAAAAAGGGCGTTTATTTTTATACCTTAAATGTTAATGGAAAACAAATTTCAAATAAAATGCTTAAATTGAAATAATCAATAATAAAATTACCTTCTGTAAACTTAACGGTTAAATAAAAATAACAGTCATGAAAGTTCCAATAACTGGTTTTCTAGTTTTATTTTTTTTATTAAAGTCTCAATTATTTTTTTCCCAAGCAATTATTGTTGATCATAATTGTGCTAAACTTGATCCAATTCCTGAGTTTGCCATTCTTCAGGCGAAATCAGATCTACATATAGCATATTGGCATACTTCTCATGGAAGTCAGCTTACTGAAGGGATGAAAAGTTTACGTGATTTGGACTTGACAAATTTAGTTGGCTATAAAGGAGATATATATAATTGGAATGATGGAGGAACTGACGGTGCACTGGATTTAGATGATAATTATGAAGGTGATTTAGGTCACAATGGTGATCTTGGTTGGGAAACAACTACGCGGACATATTTGGCAGATCCTACTAATAGTGATGTAAATGTTATAATCTGGTCGTGGTGTGGTGGAGCGAGTGACAATACCGAGGCAGGAATGAATATATATTTAAATGCGATGAACCAATTGGAAATAGATTTTCCAAATATTAAGTTTATATATATGACTGGTCATTTGGATGGTACGGGTGAATCAGGGAATTTGCATGTAATGAATGAGCAAATAAGGAATTATTGTCTTAATAATCATAAGGTATTATATGATTTTGCTGATATTGAATCTTATGATCCGGATGGGAACTATTATTTAGACAAATTAGCTACCGATAATTGTGATTATGATTCAGAGGGTAATGGAACAAGAAATGCCAATTGGGCTACTGAGTGGCAAAATTCACATACTGAAGGAGCTGATTGGTACAGTTGTAGTGCGGCCCACTCACAAGCATTAAATGGTAATCTGAAGGCTTATGCTGCATGGTGGCTTTGGGCAAAACTTGCTGGTTGGGATGATGGGAGTGATGTGATCTTAAATATTACACCCGATGAACCTATGGATGAATGTAACTTAGGTTCAAGAAGTTTGAATATTACCCTTACAGGTGATACATTCATTGATGACCAGTTGACTAATGGAAATTTCTTGTTAAATGGTGCACCATCAACTACAACCGTTGAATCTGTAACTTATATAGATAATGAAAACGCAATACTCTTCCTAAGTTTTGATGGAACTGATTTCGATAGTGATTACTTACATTTTAGCATCGCAATAGCAGGGAGTGAACTAACTAGTGGTAATGAATTAAGCAGTAATGAATTAGAAATTTCTGCTAATGATGAAGAGCTTACAGCTGAAGCTGAAGTATCTTTATCAGAAACTAATTTGGATGCAGGCATTATTAATATTAATCTAACGGGTGAATCTTTTGATGATAATCAATTTTCTAGTGAGAGTTTTCAATTAAATAATGCTCCGTCGGGAACAAGTATAGAATTAATAGAATATGTTGATGCAACTAATGCTACTATAAGTTTAGCTTTTGATGGTACTGACTTTGATGCTGATTTTGAGCAGCTTAGTATTTCAATTTCAGCAGACGAATTAATAGGTTGTCAGGATTTAACAAGCGAAAGCCTAACTGTCTATTCAGAACTTGAACCAAGTGCATATGCATCAATTAGTGAGGATTTGATTGAGTCCCAACTTAATGGTGCTGTTATTCTGCTTGAACTGGATGATGAAATATTCTTATCAGGGTGCTTCTCTTCTGATAAATATATTTTTAAAAATGTACCAAATGGAATTACTCTTGGCAGTATTGAGTGCATTTCGGATACACGGGTAAAGCTTACCTTAAGTTATGACGAAACTGATTTTGATTTGGATAGTACTAATTTTTATATTTTAATTGATGAAAGTGCACTGTTAGGAAATTTAAACCTTACAACGAACTCATTGACAATTTTTGCAGATATTGAAAGTGGTATTTCTGATGTGAATGACAATAATCAAATTCGTATTTTTCCAAATCCTACAAATGGAATTATTAATGTTGAATATATGTCAAGCACTAATGATAAAATAAATATTCAAATCATTGATGCTTTAGGAAAAAAAATAATCCAAAAAGAATATAGGTTTTCAAATACTCAATTTAAAACAACTATAGATGTTAATTCAATAGATAAAGGCCAATATTACCTAATTTTAAATCAAGGGAAAACGAAAGTTGTGAAATCAATAATTCTTCAGTAATATAGAGTTATATGTTGAATTATTCTAAGATTAAATAACAATTTGTATCTTTAACTTTTAATTTAACAAAAAAACATCATGTTTTTCTTTCGAATTAATAAATTGAAAATAATTGATAACAAGGAACTTCCTAGCTTCCTTGGTGTTTTTGGTCCTGATATCGCACAGGTAAAAATGGTGAGTTTTGTTACCACAGACAATATGCCTTTGCCAGATATGACTGAATTTTTAAAAAGTACTGATAAAGAATTTCGAAAAAATATTTTGAAAGCAGCGGTTTCGCAAGTTGTTGATGCAAGAATACTTACGATGGTTGAAAATGTAAAAGATAACCATATTATGTATTTTGGCGATACCGGTTATGTTTTATATAGCTCGAAAATAATTCCAAGTCATTTTGACTGGCAATTTGTTGTTTATGAGAGTGATAAGGCAATTCGGGATACGGCTATGATGGTAGAAGATATCATCAACGATGATGAATTTGATACTTTTATTGATAACCTATCTACCCTGATAACTGGTGCAACAAATCCTGCCTACATGGCCTCGGTGGCAATAGGTAAATTTGCGACAAAAGTAGTTTTAAAAATTGCTGGTAAGAATAAGGATGATATGATTGGTATTATTTATATGTCTTTGAATAGATGGGAACATTATCCGTTTGGTGAACGTAAAAAAGATGATATACCTGATATGACAAATAATATGCTCATTGATTATTCAATTTTTGGATTTGAAGAATAAGAATAATTTAGATTTTAAATTTATGATTTTAGATTTCAGATTAAATAAACTTATAAGAGGTTTTATTAAATTTCTAATTTTATTTCTGCTATTTGTTTATAGTAGTTTTTTTATTGTTGCACAGGATTCAATTGTGGAGAATAATAAAAAAAAGATACTCAAATTAAATATTAAACAGGAAATTGGTCCTGCTATTTGGCGTCAAACTGTACAAGCGTTTGATAAAGCTGAAGAAAAAAAAGTTGATTACATACTAATCCATATGAATACCTATGGTGGTTTGGTTGATGCCGCTGATTCTATTCGTACCAAGATTTTAAATTGTAAAATTCCGGTTTTTGTGTTTATAGATAATAATGCTGCATCAGCAGGTGCTTTAATTGCCATTTCATGTGACAGTATTTATATGCGTCCTGGGGCAAATATTGGTGCTGCCACAGTAGTTAATCAAAGTGGCGAAGCTGTACCTGATAAATATCAGTCTTATATGCGCTCTACAATGCGTGCAACTGCCGAAGCTCATGGAAAAGATACGATTATTACTGGAAAGGATACAACTTATAGGTGGTTTCGGGATCCAAAAATTGCTGAGGCAATGGTTGATCCAAGAAAAAGCGTAGAAGGTGTTAGTGATTCTGGTGAAGTATTAACTTTTACTGCCAGTGAAGCTATGAAACATAATTACTGTGAAGGAACGGCCGATAATATTGAAGAAGTCATGGAATTATGTGGTATCCAGGAATATTCTATAATTGAATATAAACCAACTCAGCTTGAGGAATTTCTGGGACTATTGGTTAGTCCGTACCTTCAGGGAATACTTATAATGATAATAATAGGCGGTATTTATTTTGAATTACAAACTCCGGGTATTGGCTTTCCTTTAGCAGCAGCTTTTATTGCGGCAATTATATATTTTGCTCCTTTATATCTTGAAGGGATTGCTCAAAATTGGGAAATCCTTTTGTTTGTAATTGGAGTAATACTGATAATTGTTGAGATTTTTGTGATACCCGGATTTGGTATTGCAGGTATTTCTGGAATTATTTTGGTTGTTTTAGGTTTAACACTCAGCATGTCAGCAGGTGATATTGTAATTTTTGAAGAAGGATTAAAATTTAATCTCCAACCATTTGCCAAATCATTATTTGTAGTTATGATTTCAATATTTCTGTCAATAACTGTTTCGCTGTTATTAAGCCAAAGTCTTGTAAAAACAAATATGTTTTCAAGAATTGCTCTTAATAAAGTTCAGAACACCAATGAGGGTTATATTGGTGTGTCTACTGAGCAGAATGAGCTAATTAATGAAAAGGGAGTAGCATATACTGTTTTAAGACCATCTGGTAAGGTTATTATTAATGATGAGATATATGATGCCAAAGCATTAACTGGTTATATTGAAGAAGGAGAGCATATAAAAGTGGTTCGTTATGACATTGCACAACTTTATGTTAAAAGGATTTAATGTCATTTCATAGCTTACTGAGAAAAACAATTAATAATCTTAGAAATATTTTAAAGCTACTTTTTATATATGAAAAAGCTGTGTAAATAATACTGCAAAAATTACAATGTATGATTAATTCATTGTTGTGATTTGCTGATATTCAGACAAGTTACAATAAATATTGCCTGTTTATAGGATATATTTGATACCTCTGTTGTTTTAAACCAGTGCTAATATGAGTACCCTGCAATTTATCCTTAAAGATTATCAGCTAAATGATTACCCTGATTTAATACAATTATGGCAAGAAGTAGGTTTTAACACACCAGGTAGGGGAGATAATATAAATGTTATTGAAAGAACAATTTTATTAGGAGGGAAATTATTTCTTTTACAAGATTCTAATAATGAAAAAATCATTGGTAGTTCCTGA
>JAOZNO010001028.1:0-276 GCA_029933755.1 Bacteroidales bacterium
ACAACAGACGACAGGAAAAAATTATCTTTTGACTTTAGTTTGGGTGGTAAACTTCCAAACAGTTATGATCAAAAGGGCTACAGTATAGAGATTGAACCAGAATATCGACCAAATGATAGGTTGCAACTAACTATTGGTACAGAGCTCGATAATTATTTAAACGATATTGGTTATGTTGATAATAATGCAGCAGAAGATACCATATACTTTGGTCGTAGAGATAGAATTGATCTTGAAAACACAATTGAAACAAGGTATATTTTTAATGAAAACATG
>JAOZNO010001028.1:286-1669 GCA_029933755.1 Bacteroidales bacterium
TATAATAAATATTATACTTTAAATATAGATGGAACATTAACAGATGCTGATAATTATAATATTGAAAACAATATAAACTTTAACTATTTCACTATTGATTTAGGTTTTAGGTGGATTTTTGCTCCCGGTAGTGAATTATCACTTGTTTGGAAAAACTCTATAAATACTTATACTGATGAAGTAATTGATAAATATTTTGATAATTTGCAACAAACATTAGATTCTCCTCAAACAAATTCTATTTCTTTACGTATACTATATTATATAGATTATCTATATTTCAAAAAATAAATCGCAAATATGAATTCAAAAACCATAAAGTTTTTTTTATTGTTAATTGTTCAATTAATATATACTTCTTTACTTTTTTCACAAGAGATTAAAAAAAGGCTGAAAATTACCAGAACTGAAATTGCTCCAAAAATTGATGGTATACTTAATGATGCAGCCTGGGAGAATGCGCCAATTGCTAAAGACTTTATTCAGTTTGATCCTTATAATGGTAAGGCAGCATCAGAACCAACCGAAGTAAAAATTATGTACGATGATAATGCAATATATTTTGCAGCCATAATGCATGACAGCAAACCTGACAGCATTTATACTATACTTACTAAGCGTGATGCTGGTTTTGAAAGTGATGCAGATGCTTTTATGGTTTCTATAAGTACATTTAATGATGGTATTAACACCAATATATTCATGGTTTCAGCTGCTGGAGTACAATCGGATATTAAAGGTTCAGCAAATAATTTGGATGAAACCTGGGATGCTGTTTGGCAAAGTGCCACTAATGTTACCGATAGTGGTTGGACTGCTGAGATTGCTATTCCATACTCTGCTTTGCGTTTTTCAAAGGATCAAGTTCAAACCTGGGGCCTTAACCTTATTCGAATTATTCAGCGTAACAGTGAGGGGAATGGATGGAACTGGGTAAATAATGAAATTGAAGGTTTTTCTAATCAGCAGGGCGAAATAACGGGAATTGAAGGAATAAAACCACCTTTGCGTTTATCATTTACTCCTTATTTTTCAACTTTTGCCCTACATAATTCAGAAGATGGCAGCTGGGAAAAAGGAATAAGAGGGGGTATGGATTTAAAATATGGAATAAGTGAAAGTTTCACTTTAGATATGATGCTAATTCCTGATTTTTCACAAGTACAGTCCGATGATGTAATACTTAACTTGTCAGCTTTTGAAACCCAGTACGAAGAAAGAAGACCTTTTTTCACTGAAGGTACAGAACTATTTGCAAAAGGTGATATATTTTATTCTAAAAGAATAGGTTCCTATCCAAAAGGTATTTGGGATGTTGAAGATCTATTAAATGAAAATGAAGAGCTTATTGAAAATCCTGCCGAAACACAGATAATTAACGCT
>JAOZNO010000222.1 GCA_029933755.1 Bacteroidales bacterium
CCTAATCTTTCTGTTCCAAATTTTTCAACACAGAAAGAAGCCATAGCTGAACCAAAAATAACAGCATTTTTCATATTCTCAAATGAAATATCGTTACTTTGTGCTAAATAGCCAGCAAAACCTCCTGCAAATGTATCACCGGCACCTGTTGGGTCAAAGACTTCTTCTAATGGCAATGCAGGTGCATAAAATACTTTATCATCATTAAATAATAAAGCTCCGTGTTCGCCTTTCTTTATAATAACAAATTTTGGCCCCATAGCTTGTATTTTCTTTGCAGCTTTCTTTAATGAGTATTCGCCTGAAAGTTGTCTTGCTTCTTCATCATTAATTGAAAGGACATCGACCATTGCAATGGTTTTATATAATTCGTCAAGCATAATATCCATCCAAAAATTCATGGTATCCATAATTATTAATTTAGGACGAACTGCCATCTGCTCTATAACCCTGCGTTGTACCGTAGGTGCAAGATTACCTAACATTAAAAATTCAGCATTTTTATATGAATCTGGTACTATTGGGTCAAAAGTTTCAAGTGAATTTAACTCTGTAATTAAAGTGTCACGAGAATTCATATCGTTATGATATTTACCTGACCAAAAGAAGGTTTTTTCATCCTTTTTTATCTGAATACCCTCAATATCAATATTATGACTTTCAAGCATTTTTAAATACTTCTCTTCAAAATCGCCACCAACAACCGATACGGTTAATGGGGTAGCACCCGCATATGAAGCAGACAAACTTATAAATGTTCCTGCACCACCTAAAATTTTATCTGTTTTTCCAAAAGGAGTTTCAATGGCATCGTAAGCCACACTTCCTACTACTAATAAATTCATGTATATTAAATTTTAATTATTCCATTTTTTTACAAACGTACATATTTTTTTTCATCTGTTTATATTTTAGGACAGCTCTATCGTTTTAACATATAACAAAGCTCATATTTACAATGCTATTTTCATTCTCATTCCTTAAGGCCACCTCTAATAATTAATTTACAGCAAGATTAACTCCGTTGAGGGCTAAAGCCGTTTTCAAAGTTTTTCATAGACGATGGAAATTTTAGAAGTACTATCGGGATAATACAATGAAATTTGCAGAAGTATATGGAAAACTATGAAAACCCTATGGGAACAAATCTACTAAACAATCTGACATCGTTAAAATATTTTTAAATAACTCGGCTATTAAAAAATATTTATGCCCCTGTAATATTGCATAACAGGGTAAACTTGCATATTGTTCATTATATTTGTTTCTTGCAACAAAGTAATTAATAGAGGTGGCCTTAACTTTTAGTATATTTATCACTTTTATATAATCAGATTAATACGTACAACTACCAAAAAGGAGTAAATAAGCTATGAAATATTCAGCAAGCATTTTTATCAGAACTGATAATGAAACCCTGGAACGATTTACTGATGAAGAAAATATCTATAATTATTTTAAAGAATTATTTGGAAAAAAGCGATCACGGGTAATTGAAGAAAGCTTTTCTGCACCTGACATATTAACCAAACTGAATGCTGTATTTAAAAGCTCTGGAATTAATAATTTAGTTAGGATTACACACGATGATACTGATTTTTTTATGGATACTGAAAGTGTGCCTAATGATCTGGATGAAGTAATTCATAAGTTTAAAGATACTCTCCACAATGCTTTTGCACGATTTTATGAAGAAATAACCGTAGTAATGGAGAGCAGACAATCTCAAATTGATTATGTAATTGAATTATTGTTGTTAAGGGTGCATCAGGTGGGTGAATACCCTATTCAAATAAATTTTAGCGGTTTAGCTAAAAGCACAGGAGTTGTTGATCTTGAAAACAAGTTTAAATTGCTTGTAAATAAGATGGAACAGAATATTCATAAATTCATGGATGTAAGGGATGTAACTATTAGTTTTACAAAAAAAATAGCACCCCCTGATAGTCAAGTAACCCAGGAAGAAGACTTCGATTTAGAAGTAAACACAAAGCCCAATTTTCAAACAAAAAAGTGTACATTTTTCCCCTTATACGGTGTCAGCTTAGGCGAAACTACCGTAAAAGAGTTAGCAAAAGAAGGTTCAAAGGCTAAAGGTAAAGATTCTAATAATAAACGCTATAAATATTACCTGGTTAATGATATGAACTTTTGGCATGACAAACACACAGCCACGCATATGTATTTAACATATACTAATCCGATTCCTCAAAAGTGGCGTAATTGCGGACTTGATTGGGATTTAACTTATAACGAATGGGTGAAATTATTCGAGCAATTAGGTTTTCACATATCCCACGCTAAACTACCAAAAAAGGAATGGTATAATGGTAAACGAACTCTTGCAGCACAATTTCATGCCTCAAAAAAAACATTAAAGAATATACAACTTGTATTTGATTTAGATTTTAATTACAGCCAAAAAACTTCAGTAAATTCAAAAGGAACTATTTATAGTTTGGGCATTAAGGCAAATTAAAAAAGCCTCACATCTCTGTAAAAACTTCTCTATTTGCTCCCCAAAACTTGAACTCAGGACACTCCCGATAGTCATCGGGATGCTCTAAGCAACTGAGTCAATTAGCCACTCAATATATTTTCTTGATTTCTTCGCTTTTATTTTTTTTTCCTTTGACATAGCCTCTGATCTGGTAGCAGATTCTTGAGAATAGACAATGTTACAGAGAGTTCCGGTTTTAGTATACTTATTAAGTCCTAAATTGTGTCTTCTTAATCGCTCATCTATATCCTGAGTACTACCAATATAGTATTTATCAAGACGATCGCTGTATAATATGTAGGTGGAGTAGTTCATAAAATCAAAAAAGCCTCACATTTCTGTAAGGCTTTTTTGGCTCTCCCTCAAGGACTTGAACCTTGGACCCTCTGATTAACAGTCAGATGCTCTAACCAACTGAGCTAAGGAAGAATTTTGTTTATTGCGTGGCAAAAGTAAGTGCTTTTATTTAATTATGCAATATCATATTAAAAAAAAATGAAAAAAAAACACTCTATCATTATAACAATCTGATATTCAGTAATAAAAAAAACACGTAATTGAAAGTTTTTTTAGTATTTCTCAATATTTTAATCAAAATAATTAAAAAGCATTTATACAAAAGTAATAACGGAATCACTATCTTTACAAATTATCAATAGTTGATATATGATTTTAATTAGTTCAACAGGAATTTTTGCTATAATAGCTATTGTTTTATGGATTGTTGGGATGCCCGTTATGTACCCCCGATTTATTGAGCAATATTTAATAGATCGGGTTACAAAAAGACACTTGATACTGTCTAACAGCTTTTTCTTCTCATATCTATTAGGTGGAATACTGCTTTTAATATTTGGGCATACGGTTTCAGGAATCGTAATTATTTCAATACTTGTTGTTGCTTATGGGTTAATGAAATCTCTTCTTTATAACTCCTTTAATTTAGTTCTTGATTTTCTTTACGATCCTGAGAAATATATATTCTTTTATTTTCTTACCGGAGGTATTCTTTTTTATGGCATTTATGAATTTTACGCTAATGATTATGTAAAAGGGATTATTTTATGCTGGATGGTTATTCTTAACATAGTTTCTACAATTATTTTGTTTATTGCAGCTGATCGAAAAGAATCACCAACTTATGTAAATGAAATAACTGAGAATAAAATCCAGGAATGGGATATTACAAGTACTTTTTCTGAATTAAATTTAGACTTACTCGGAGATTTGAATTTTAATTTGGATGAAATTCATTATGCGATTAAAAGCTTTTTGAAAATTGAATATAGTGAAATTACTCCTAAGCAGCTGACCGATAAAGAAAAAGCTGATTACGTACTAGGTATAAAAGAATATCTAAGTAATGATAAAGTAAAAATTACCGAAAAAGATAGAAAAGTTCTCAATCTGATTATCAACTACATAAATGAATTAACCAAATGGGGCAAACAAGCGGAAGACTGGACTAAAACATTAAATAATTTAGGTGAAAAAAGTCCAAAGCAAATAGAAACCTCAAAAAAGCAAGTGAAAAAAATCATTAAAGACATTAAAAAGGATAAAAAAACACCCGGAAGTAAAAAGGCAGAGAGTAAACCAATACATTCAACTCCACCGGAAAATTAATTAATCTTTTATTTTCATGAGTATTACACCATCATTTAAGTTCGGCACTTTAGGTTTTGCAAGCATTATTTTTTCTTTAATGATACTTAGTTCATCATGTACTACTTCAATTAAAACCATAAATAAAAAACCAGAAAAGTTCGACGGTAAAAAAGTACGTATTTCAGGTGATGTAATTAGCTCATTGCGACTTATTGATATAATGTGTTTTACTATAAAAGACAAAACAGGTAAAATCTGTGTGGTTACTAAAAACTATTTGCCCATACAGGGAGGACATTTATATGTTCATGGTATAGTTAAACGAAATTATCAGTATGATGGACGAAGCATGTTGGTTATAAAAGAAAAAAAAATAAAAGAAAAAAAAACAAGGTCATGGAAAAACACCAAGAACAAATTGTAGACAGATATTAATTAAGACTTGGATACCACAGTAACTCTTCAAAATTCTGAATTTGGTCTTCAATAATAATTACGCCTTCACTTTCAAGCATTTCGCGCATGGTGTTTTGATTGGCGAAATGTCGTTTCCCTGTTAATAAGCCTTTTCGGTTTACCACACGATGTGCTGGAACAAACTCTTTTTCTGTGCTGGATTTATTAAGTGCCCAACCCACCATTCGTGCAGCTTTTGGCGAACCAATATGTTTTGCAATTGTACCGTAAGTAGAAATACGACCATGTGGAATCTGCCTTACTACATCAAATACTTTATCGAAAAAACCGGCTTCCATATTATTCAGTCTGTTTCTTTTAAATTAGCCCTTTACCTATTTTTATGCTTTTTACTATTTTAAAACGAGAACAGTATCCAGTAGACAGTCTCTGAACCTCTGGCTACTGCAGGCTGTAAACGCTCTAGTTTAGATTATCTGGGATGTTTTTAATATCTGCAATACATATATCTTGCAAGTAATTAGTATATTGGTCATTAGTAATTGATGCTAATTAATACCTATTTTTAATTACCAATGACCTGTAAATTAAAGGATAGAAGATAATAATTGATACCCCAGAGTATTTAAACCAGAGCCGCTGTGAACTGCAACATTTCACTTCTTCTTGCTATACTTAAATAGGGTTTCTTTTTCCTTTTTTGTCAGACTATCATAACCACTTTCTGAAATCTTCCCCAGTATACGATCCATCTCACTCTGATCGCCTGCTTTTTGCTGATTATATTCACGGTCAGTTGAAGGTTTCTGTCTGGCTTTATATTTATTCTCAGTCACTTTCATTTTTGGTTTTTTCTGAAACCATTCGGCTAAACCATCAATAAAATCAGAAAACAATTTAGTGATATCTGAACCTTTTTTAAACTGCACAGCAAATAAATAGCCAAACATGGCACCGCCTAAATGCGCAATATGTCCACCTGCATTACTTCCTGCTATGCTCAACACATCTAAAGCAATTACAAAAATGGCTACATATTTAATTTTCACCCTGCCAATAAACATTAAATTAATGCTGTAATTAGGAGCAAAAGCCGAAATAGCAACCACTATTGCATAAACAGAAGCTGAAGCACCTAATGCTACGGAACCGGGAACCATCGGTTTAAATGCAGGAATTGTATTAAAAGCCAATATATATAAAATTGCACCACTAATACCTCCTAGTAAGTACACATTTAGCAATTGTTTTGAGCTAAGAAACTCAAGGAAAATTTTCCCAAACCAAAATAGCCAAAGCATATTAAAAAGAATATGCATAAAATCATAATGTAGGAACATGTAGCTAATAATTGTCCACGGGCGATATAACAGCACTTTTAAATCAGCCGGAACAGCAAGCCACCTAACTGTTTCAAAATCTACAACCAAACTCAACAAACCAAGTATCCCTACAAGTACAAAAACAGCTACATTAACAAATATTAGTCTGATAATAATACTACCGTTTTGGTACATTTTTTTTATTTCATCTATGAAAGCCATTTTTCCTCCTATTAAATATTTTGTAACAATCTTGTTAGTAAACTTTTATTTCCGTTTTCCATTAAGCAACAGGTAACTAGAAATTAGTAATTGGTAATTAAAAAAGTCCTCGATTTACATTATGAGCTCCAATCCATAATTTTAAATTCTATTGGCAGGACTATTTTTTCTCCATATTAAAATTAATATAATTCCAAAAAGCATCCCGCCAAGGTGAGCAAAATGTGCCACATTATCACCATGACCACTTGAAATACCTGAGTAAAGTTCAATTGCACCATAAATAATTACAAAATACTTGGTTTTTATGGGTATCGCAAAATAAAGGTAAATTACTGAATTTGGCCATGTCATTCCAAAAGCCAAAAGCAAACCAAATACAGCACCCGAAGCACCAACAATTACAGGAGCATTTAAATAATCAGCACGATACTCATTTATAAAATAAATGGCCTGTTGAAGAGCCTTATTTGGATTATCAGCAACTAAACCATTATATGT
>JAOZNO010000223.1 GCA_029933755.1 Bacteroidales bacterium
TCTGCCTACTGGAAACTGTCTACTGCCAACTTCTATATCTTTCAAAAAAAGTTTGATAAATCAAAAGTTAACAAGTTGGGACAATATATATAAACCTATGACTAACTTTCAACAAATAAAGCTTGGGCTAAAATCATACAGTAAAGCTTTTACATTTATTTTTAAGAATAAATTAGGATGGACTTTTTTGGTTCCTATAGTACTTAATATTATTTTGTTTGTAGTAGTTCAAAATTATATTTTTGAATTGATTACTTATGTTAAAGCATTTGCTGGTGACTGGTCATTAATAAAAGATTCAGGGTTTTGGAGTGGTGCGGTAAGTGTTGTTGTAGGCTTTTTTATTGAAATATTATTTTTTATTGCATTTGCTTATCTAGGTGGTTATGTTGTTCTTATAATTATGTCGCCACTTTTATCTTATATTTCTGAAAAGACAGAACAGATATTAACGGGTAATGAATATAACTTTAATTTTGTTTATTTAATTAAGGATACATTTAGAGGTATTATAATGGCCATAAGAAACATGCTAATCGAAATTGGTTTTTTGATTTTGGCATTTATTGTTGGATTTATTCCTGTAATTGGATGGTTTGCTGCTTTTTTGCTATTTTTTATCTCAGCTTATTTTTATGGTTTTTCTTTTATTGATTATTACAACGAAAGACAAAGATTAACAATTAAAGAAAGTGCCACTTTGGTTAAAAAATATAAATGGATAGCGATTTCCAATGGTGGTGTTTTTGCTTTAACTTTGTTCATTCCTTTTCTTGGTTCTTATTTAGTGCTTTTTGTAGCAATACTTTCAGTAGTTGCGGCAACATTAGCAATGAATGAGGCCGATGCGTATGAGGGAAGTAATTAGTAATCTCTAATAAGTGTTGTTTTACGAATGAGCAAAACTAAAATAAAAGTATCAGCAGTCTCATACCTAAATACATTACCGTTTTTGTATGGGATAAAAAACTCTGGACTAATTGAAAAAATAGATTTTGAACAGGATATTCCGTCGGTTTGTGCATCAAAACTGTTGAACAATGAGGTAGATATAGCACTAGTTCCTGTTGCTGTAATTCCCTTAATGAATGAATCTTATATTATTTCTGATTATTGTATTGGTGCTTCAGGAAAGGTGAAAACAGTACTTCTGTTAAGTGATGTCCCGTTAAATCAAATTGAATCGATTTCGCTTGATTATCAATCACGAACATCGGTAAACTTAATTAAAATTTTGGCTGAAAAATTCTGGAATATTAGGCCTGAATGGAAAAAGACTGAAAAAGGCTATGAAACTAAAATAAAGGGTAGAAATGCCGGCTTAATTATTGGTGATCGAACTTTTCATCTTAAAAAAAACTATAAGTATGTTTATGATTTAGCTGAAGAATGGGAAAAGTTTACAAAATTACCATTTGTTTTTGCTGCATGGGTTTCAAATAAGCCAATTGATGAAGAATTCACTAAAGAATTTAATAAAGCCTTACGTTACGGGCTTGAAAATATTGAGAAAGTGGTATCCGAATTTTACTTAGCATTTCCTGGTAGTAGAATTGATATGAATAAATATTTTACACAATACATTAGTTATGAGCTTGATGATAAGAAAAGAGAGGCAATGAATCTTTTTTTTAAAGAGTTAAATGAAATGCAGCAAGTGTCAAGTCAAGCATAACCTTTAGGGCCAAGCCTTGTTCTTTTTGTTTTTTGCTTTACTAAAAAAAGACTCACGTAGCTACGGCTATGTTTACTTTTTTTAGTTTCCCAAAATTCCCAAAATAACTTTGGCTTACCCAAAATCTCATACATGACTTGACACTAGTCACCAGTTCGTAAAAATAAGTAACTAATTTGGTATCTGTAAAATTATTTTCTTTGTTTCTGTATCAAAACCGATACCCGATTCCCCATTCTGCAAAATCAGCAGCAGCCCAGTAGGTTTTTAATGTTATATTTGCCATTAAGTGATTAGTAAAACGGTATTTAAAACCAAAGCGATGATAAACATCTTGAAAAAACTTTGCCTTATTAAAAAAGTATCCACCCATTTGTACCGTAAAAGATGTTTTTCCAAAAACAAAATCATAAGAAGCATGCCCTCCTGCATAAAGTAAATCTGAACCTGTTGGATTTTCTATACCTTCTTCTTTCAAATATTCTTTTCGAGAGTTATCTTTAAACAAGTCAATACCAACACCAAACATGCCTTTGTATGAAAACTGTCTTTCTGCGTTTAGTGATATACTTGAAACCAGGTAATGATTCGTACGTGCAGGCTGTAAAGTTTTAGTGCCGGCAGCTATAATTATAGAATATTCATTTTGCTTTTTAAATTTTGGAATTTCCTGCTCAATTTTTTTAAATTCTTCTTTTTGTAAATTATATAATAAACCTGCTGATACAGAAATTATATTAAGTCCAAGATTTGGTTGTGTACTTCCACCATTTGAGTAATGTGTCATTCCCAAGCTTGTAAGTAAATAAATTTGTTTACTTAGTTTTAGTTTCGATTCAAGATTTAAATTAATGTAAGCATTTAAATTTGAGCCAATTGCAATATTGTATTTGTTTTCATATAAATCAAAGCGTTTATTTAACCAGGCAATACCTGTAGCAAATTTTGTACATAGTTTAAAGTTTTTTCTTTTAAGTATTGGAATATTTATGTAAGGGAAAACAGCATCTACATGTCCAAGTATTTCTGGATTTCCTAATTCTGCATGATAATAACCAAAACCAACAGTAGGGTATCTGTATAACTTGTGCCAAATTTGATCTCCTTTTTTTCTGAACCCAATATTTGCCTCAAAAGCAGGTACATAATCATTAATGAAGTACTTTAAGGATTCGTGATGAGCATAAATATAACCAGTAGAGTATTTTACCGATAAACTTACATACTAGTAGAATCAGTTTTTTGTGAATAACTAATTACTTCAAAAAACAAAAAGTAAATGAATAGAGTAATAATCTTCGCTCTAAGCATATTCTAATTTAATTTTACAAATTTACCACTTCCACTATGCTCATTAATTATTACAGAATCAGGTATTCCAGAATAATAAATATTTCCAGAGTCTCTAATTGAATAATATAATCGAACACCTGCTTTCACATAACAATCTCCCATACTATTGTTGTGGACAGAACAAATTATATTGTCAAGGTTTTCAGCATAAACAAATGATGTTTGTTCTGTACTAAAATAAGCAGAATAAGCATAACCATTCACTTTAAAATCTCCTGAAGCGTACCATACTGCTAATTGAAACGAATGAGCATCTATTGTTAAATCACAATAACCCAATTGCGACAAGAATAATACTTTTAAATTATGTACTTTAAAGGTATCAACTGTAAACAAATCAGAAGCATGATTAATGGTTATTTCCTTTAGTGTATCTACCGAGATGTAGAGCTTCTTATTGTCATATCCCTTTATAAAATCACATTTATTCAAATCTTTTATCGTTAAAACACTATTTTCTACAGTTGTTTCAATAAATGGAAGAAGTTTATCGCCAGCTTCAATTTCAATTTTATGTATGGTATCATTTTTAAGATAAATCTCAAAATTATTGTGGGTTATAATATATTGGAAAGCTTCTAAGGTTCTTTCCTCATGAATAATATCTCCACCAGAACTCAAACAATTGTTTTTCTGACAAGCTTGTGTAACAATGAGCAAAAGAATGGTAATTAATATGTATCTAAATCTAAAATTAAAAATCATATGCCTAATATCCTTTACAAACCCCTTTGCCATTCTTTTCTTAAGCCCGATTGCTCAGGATGCAGAATAGCATAACGTAACTTTTCTAATAATTGGTCTTTATCTTTCGATAAAATTCCTTTTAAAGCTAAATAATTTGATGCATGATCACTTCTGAAAACCGTGGTCTGCAAATTAGTATTTTCAAGGAATAAATATAATTCTTCAAATAACTGTAAGGTATTCATCTCAACAAATTCAGTTTGGAATTTCTTTTTATAATGATTTACTCCAAAAGGAAAACTTAATACTAATGTTGATAAAAATTCTGGCTGTATTTCGTTTACTATTTTTGCAGAATTTAATGCATGCTGTTTCCAATAGTTTAAGCCACCTAAGCCGTTAAGTATCATAACCGAACTTTTTATCCCAGCTTCTCTGCTTTTGATTAGCCCATCTCGTGATGATTCATAGTCTTCACCCTTATTAATAATGCCAAGCAACTCACTATCGCCTGATTCCAAACCAACATAAATTAAGTTTAATCCGGCAGCTTGCAAGCTTTTTAACTCCTCAACCGTTTTGTTTTTTAAATCTTTTGGTTTAGCATAAGAGGAAATTCTTCGTACTTTAGGAAAAGTTTTATTTATTTCGTCAAGAATCTTTAATAATTTATCCGTTTTTAAAACCATTGCATCACCATCTGCAAGGAAGATTTTTTTTATTTTATCAGCTACAGGTTTAAAGCTTTCAATTTCCTTTTGAATTTGTTCAAAGGCTTTTGACTTGAAGCTTTTTTCAGAATACATTTCGCAAAAGGCACATTTATTCCAGGAACAACCTGTAGTGATTTGTAAAATCAATGAATTTGCCTCGCTTGGTGGTCTGAAAAGAGGATAGTCGTATTCAATTGCAGGGTAATACATAAATTAGAAAAAGTATATATAAAATAGAATTGCAAAGATAGTATAAAATGAAAATAAGGACTAAATATTATTCTAAGCAAAGCTTGGCCTATTATTGAGATTGAAAAAGCAGTGTTGACGGTACTCCAAAGGCCGTGGGTAATTCTATTAAAAGTGAAAATTTGTATATCTGTCTATTAAAAATCCGCTTAGCGTCGCACCGTCGGCATGCCTATGGCGATCAAGGGGCTAAATGCAAAAAAAAATACACTTTTCGGAGCAGACTCAGAGGTTAATAAAAAAATGGTACTACTGTAAACTTCGTGAGTAACTATTAAAAAGTATATTGGTTATTTGTTTATATGTTTATTTGTTTATGCAAATTATGCTACCTATAAACAGATAAACAAATCAACGGATAACCATGGTAGATTAATACTAAGAATTACCTCAAGGGTAAGTACCCACTAAAATGGTAGTAGAACCCAAAAAATATTAATGTTATAAGATAAATTCGCTTTGGTACCTATGCGCATTATTATATTGAATAACACGTTTATATTTTTCCAACTATTCAGTATTTTTTTGTAATTTGCATAAAATTGGAACCTTAATATTCTGTCTTATGCAAAAACCATTTATCTTATTATTACTACTATTTTTAATTATTCCTTCGTCAATTCTGAGTCAGAAAAAAACTTTAGAAGTGGTTTACCGAAGAAGTTCACTATATACTTTAATGATTAAAGAACCCAGCCGACCGTATGCTAGTGTGATACAAAATACATTTATCAACTCAGCAATACCTGATAAGTTTAATAGTCATTTACTTCCCGAAAGAAAAATAGAAAACGGACTTAGTAGGTCTATAAAAAAGAAAGAAGAAAAAATACGAATACAGAGTCAGAATATTAATAATTATTTTGCTAAAAAGGATATCGCTAAAGGCTTGGTATCAAAGTGGTTTAATCGAAGTGTAAATGGCACTTTCAATATGAGACTTGTTGCTGAAAGGGGTTCTTATAATGCATCTGATATGGATGTTGCTCTTGCAAAAAGCAGTAAACGTGGGCTTGCATTATTGGCTGATGCCGGAGAAGAATTAATTAAAAACACCTTTATTTTAGTTAATGACTTTGATTATATCAGTAAAGAGGAGGTGGCAAATAAAACCAAAGCAGGTCTTGGACTTTTAAAGGAGATTGCTGAACTTGCTGATGTAGATATAGATACTGAGTTGGCAGATGAAACTTTAACAACATTAGGGAAAGGTTATGTGATAAGAACTACATCCTATTTATATCAATTGCACTGGAACGATTCAGTTGCTGCTATTTTTTATAATGATTACTGGATGGACGAGGATTCATTTAATGAAAACAGAAAACAGGCATTTGAAAATTCAAATATTTTTACACTTAGGCTTGTAGGCTGGGAAATTGCCTGGGCTGATTTACAGTCAACCAGTTACACTAAAAAAAGTGAAGAAGAACTTATTGCAGTAGCTACCGTACGAGCTATTGATGCTGTTATTGCTAAGCTACAAAAAAAGTATGAAGTATTCAGAACGAAAACACCTTTGTATAGTGCTGATCCATTATCGGCAAAAATTGGTTTGAAAGAAGGTCTGGAAAAAGGTGACAAATTTGAGGTTTTAGAACAAATTATGGACAAAAATGGAAGAACAAAATATAAAAGTAAAGGAATTATAAAAGTTGATAAAAAACAAATTTGGGATAATCGTTTTATGGCTGCTGAAGAACAGGACATAATAGAAGAGCAAGCAGAATATACTTTGTTTAAAGGAGGAAAAAACTATTATAAAGGTATGCTTATCAGGCAGATTAATTAAAGTCTATTTATGTAATGTTTTATATTTTATAGGCATGTGGCACTTATTAGAAAATTTTGTAGAAGCTGGCAGTAGGAAGTCCACATTTACTTCCTACT
>JAOZNO010001029.1 GCA_029933755.1 Bacteroidales bacterium
CTTAGTTTGAAAAATATAAATAACGCAGGAAGTTCAACTGTTAGGTCTTACTATATGCAAAAATAAGGTATAACATTGTTATATAAAAACAATATTACACCCTATTTTGTAAGCTTTTTAGTTTCAAGAAAATACGTGCAGTGATTTTTAATTATTCAGCACGATTAAAATTTCCACCTTTGTTTTCAGTTTTTTCTCTAGCCTGATTCACTTTCATATTTCTACCTTTTAAATCGGTATCATTTAGTTCATCAATCGCTTTTTGGCCTTCCAGATCATTTGGCATATCTACAAAACCAAAGCCTTTACTTCTTCCGGAAAATTTATCCGCAATAATTTTTACACTTTCAACATCTCCGTATTCACCAAAAACTTCTTTTAAATCATCTTCAGTTAGTCCATAATGAAGATTCCCTACATAAATATTCATAACAATTTCAAAAAAAATTAATAATAGATTCAAAGGTACAGTAAAAATTTAAATACAAAGGCTAAAGAGGTTTTTTTTTACTAAAAAACACAAAAGCGAATCCTCCTTTCAGGAAATAACATGCTTTAATAAACAAATTTTCGTTTTCCTTTTTTACTTATTTTAACTATTTTTGTAGAAATACTAAATTTAAAACACATGAAAGAATTTTTCTCACAAACTTTTTATAATAACACCATTGGTGAATGGGCTATTGCCCTTGCAATTATTTTTGGCTCGGTACTTATAGCCAAATTAGTGTTTTTTATTATCTCAAAAGTGGTAAAAAAATACACAAAAAAATCAAAAAGTAAACTTGATGATTTAATTGTAGATATGATTGAAGAACCCATCGTATTTGCAATAATTATTGCCGGTGTTTGGTATGGTCTGAATTTTTTAAACTTAAATGAATGGTGGCAGGATTTTATTGCTAAGGTTTACTACATCTTAATCATCTTTAACATTGCCTGGATGCTAACGCGTTTGTTTGATGCCCTGGTTGATGAGTATTTAACACCCTTGGTTGACAAATCAGATAGCGATCTGGATGATCAATTATTACCCATTGCACGTAAAGGTATTAAAGTAACTGTTTGGATTATTGCCCTTATTGTTGGGTTAAATAATGCAGGATATGATATTGGCGCACTTATAGCAGGTTTGGGTATTGGTGGTTTGGCTTTAGCTATGGCTGCCAAAGATTCTGTAGCGAACCTGTTTGGAGGTTTCACTATTTTTACCGATAAGCCATTTACTATTCATGACCGAATTAAAGCCGATGGTTTTGATGGAACAGTTCAAGAAATTGGAATACGAAGCACACGTTTAAAAACACTGGAAGGTAGAATTGTAACCATTCCTAATGCATTGTTTGCAAGCGAATCAATTGAGAATGTTAGTTCAGAACCACGCCGAAAAATGGCACTCGACCTGGGCTTAACCTATGATACTACACCGGAGGCTATGCAAAAAGCAATGGATGTATTACAGGTAATTGCAAAAAACAATAAATCAGTTGACCCGGTTGGAATTGTAACAGCATTTACTGAGTTTGGTGATTCTGCAATGATTATTCGCTTTATTTATTACATTATTAAAGGTGAAGATATTTATGCAACCATGTCGGCCATAAATATGGAGATTCTGATAAAGTTTAATGAAAATAAGTTTGACTTTGCTTTCCCATCACAAAC
>JAOZNO010000224.1 GCA_029933755.1 Bacteroidales bacterium
ATAAAAACTAAAAAAATATCAAACAAGCTCTCATCAATAGGGCTTATAAAAAACAACATCTATTCAAAAAAATATTATAAAATTTCAAATACATAACTTAAAGTATAATCAGATGAACAAGTACAAGCTTTCATTATTTATATTAACAATCTTTTTTATCAATCAGTCATTAGCTAATACGCCGGCTAAGCATTCCTTTATTAAAGATCCCTTTAAATACAGACTATTTAGTTTGCAAATACAGTCGTTTGATCTGACAAAAAAAAGTTATTACGAAAGAATATTCACAAAAGACGAACGGAAACAATTGAGTAAAGCAGATAAATATCTTATTTCTGCAAAAAAATACATGAGACAGTATAATTCATATCAATCAGATATTGAAAAGCAATACACAATCGCTGAAGCCACAAGTAATGGAAAAAGCATGAGTAAAGCGTTAAAAAAAGCAAAAAAGTTAGAAGGGAAAGCACTAAAAAAAGGGAATAAAGCTTTAGTGTATTATGATAAAGCATTCTCAATACGTAGTAAGATTTATACCACTGCGATAAATCGTGCCCGCTTAAGCGATGATTCTAAGAATGCAAAAATAGGTCGTGAAGTTGAATTGCGTGCAAAAACCTTATTTGATGAGGCCCTTAACAAAGTCCAAACAGTACCTGTTCATGATGTTCAAATGAAATTTGACGCATTAAAAACAGCAAACGATCAGCGCTTACAAGCTTTTAAGCTTCAGGAAGCTGCTTTTGGGTTCTATGCTAATGATGCAGACTTAAATCCGGATGATTATTTAAAAACAGATATAGATTTTATTGATACAAATAATATTATTACTGCTGACACAAACTTTTTCCCAAAGTATGTTGAACAATACAACCCTTTGATGGATGCTAATTTGTATATTTCAAAAGCAAATTTAATTTTACCAAGACTAAATCTTACGAATCAGGAACTGAATCAAATTGTTGATGCGAATAAAAAGAATATCTATGCAAATAATTTAATGCGCCGTGTAGATAAAACTTATTTAGTAGTTGACTCTTTAAATATGTTAGCAGAAATGCAAACCGACCTATTATTAAAAGATATAACGAAAACACAAGCAATAGAAAAAGAGCAAAATGCTTTCTACAAACTCCTAAATGCCACAAACATATATCTTAATGCAAATGAAATAAGATATAATATTTACAAAAAACATTTTGCAGAAGTCAGACCGTCTATTAAAACACAAGAATCGGAACGGGCATCATTAATGGAACGTGAAGCCACTGACTATTACAATAAAGCCAATGCACAAATACGCTCAGCACGTAATCTCATGTATCGATCAGATCAATACATTAAACTTATGGGTGCTAATGACTTACAGCTATACGCATTACAATTACAGGAAAGTGCCTACGGAATTTATTTAAATATTCCATCTGCAGTTTCTGAAAAAATTGACACTGCTTTTGTTACTGCTAATGAATACAATGAGACCAAGAAAAGTACAAGAAAAGAAAATACATCAGGCAAGTTAAGCTGGGAGGTTCTTTCAACTTATTCTTATTCAACAGTAATGCCTAAACCTGTCCAATACAAAGTAAAAAATGGTGTAGTTTTTCATATTCAGCTAGGAATTTTCAAAGGACTTTTACCACCAAAAAAGTTTGGTAAGGTCAATCCTATAATATTTGATAAATTTATTAAAAATCCTTACAGAAGATATTTAGTTGGTGAATATCGTAGTTATGAAGCTGCTGACATAGCACTTAAGCATGTTAAAAAAATGGGCTACAGCGATGCCTATATTATTTCGAAAATAAACGGACAAAGAAAGACATATTCAGTAGGAAAATCAAAACTTGTTTTTAACGACAAATATCAGCAAAACAAAATACATGAGTTATCAAGCTTTAGTGATGTTAGTTATTCAAATAATCAAACAACAAACTATAGCAACAATAGTAACAATAGAAATGTGAAAAACATTAAAGGATTAGCCTATTTTATTCAATTAGGTATGTATTCAAAGAACGTTCCGTCAGGACAGTTTGGAAATATCAAACCAATCTTCACTGAAGAAATCCCTTCAAAGGGAGTAAGATATATGACTGGTCCTTATGCATCAATGACCCAGGCGCGGACTGCTGAAAAGAACATAAAAGCAAACGGACTTTCTGATGCTTACGTGGTTTCATATAATAATGGTGTACACATATCACTCACAAAAGCAAAAAGCATTGAGAAACCTAAGTCAGGAACTACTACGGATTACCAAAACACTAATACAGGAGCTATTAAGTTTTGCATCCAGGTTGGTGCTTATAAAAACAAGTTAAATAGTACTGATTATGAAAAACTAAGTCGTAGATTTTCACCACGAAAAATTGATGTTAAATATTCAGCAGGCATGAATATTTATGTAATTGGTAATTACAAAACCTATAATGAAGCAAAATACCTCAAAAACAAATTACAATCTGAAGGAAATTCAGATTGTTTTATTGTGGCTTTTAAAGGAAAAACAAAAATATCAGTTAGTGAAGCGATTAAATATAAATAGTTTACTATGAAAGAGCATTTAAATAGTCCGGAACAGGGCGACTCGTTTCTTTTTAAAGATAAATCAGAACAGAACCTTATTTTATATAATGATAATTATAACGATTTTGATTTTGTTGTTGAATCATTAATTAAGGTATGCGGTCATCAAGAGGAACAGGCAACACAATGCGCCTACATTGCTCATTTTAAAGGAAAAAGCAGAGTCAGGAAAGGAGAATACTCCTTTCTTAAGCCAATGAAATCATCATTAATTGATAAAGGTTTAACTGCTAGTATTGAATAAAACCTATTAGTTTCGATAAGGAAGGATTACGTAAGAACTAAAGACAACAGTATGCATCCTATTTACCAGAACAAATTTATTAGCAAACTATACCTGGTATCTTTCATTTTTCAACAATATTTTAATGTTTTTTCAATAAATCCATATCCCAAACTAAAAAAACATCTTGCTTATTTTTTTGCTGTAAAAAACAAGGTCCTCTTTTCAAAACATTTTATCACAAAAACTAAACTTATTTAAAAATATACTTTATCTTAGCAAAATGACTTTAGCTGGAATTATTGCACTTATTGCTTTAGGTATTATACTAATATTATTGGAATTTTTTGTAGTTCCGGGAATAACGGTTGCTGGAATTGGTGGTCTTATACTATTAGTTTCGGGAATTGCCCTATCCTATTCAAAATATGGTACTCCTGGTGGCCATTATTTATTGGCAGGAACAGCACTTTCCCTTGTAATTATTTTGTATATCTCGTTTAAATCAAAAACCTGGCAAAAAATTTCATTAAATACAGCAATCGAGTCAAAAGCGAGAGAAGACTTATCTCTTAAAATAAGCGTTAAGGATGAAGGAACAACGGTTTCAAGGCTAGCGCCTACAGGAACAATTTCAATTAATGATGAGCTTGTTGAAGCAGAATCAAGAAGTGGATTTATTGATGAAAATGAAAAAGTAGAAGTAACTAAAATTAAACAGAATAAAATAATTGTAAAACTTAAAAAATAAAAAAATGGAAGGAGTTGGTATATACTTAGTATGGGCTGTAGTTTTTATAATTGGAATGATGATATTATTATATTTTATTCCGATTGGTATCTGGTTTCAGGCACAAATAACAAATGTTCGGATATCATTATTACAGTTAATTTTTATGCGGTGGCGTAAAGTACCACCAGCAGCGATTGTAAATGCAATGATTACATCAAAAAAAGCAGGATTGAATCTTACCAGAGATGATTTGGAAGCACATTACCTTGCAGGTGGACATGTTCCTGCTGTTGTAAATGCATTAATTTCTGCTGAGAAAGCAAATTTAGAGTTATCGTTTCAGGTAGCCACAGCAATTGATCTTGCAGGACGTGACATCCTGGAAGCGGTTCACATGTCCGTTAATCCAAAAATAATTAATACGCCCCCGGTTTCAGCGGTTGCAAAAGATGGTATTCAGTTAATTGCAAAAGCAAGGGTTACAGTTCGTGCATCAATTAAGAATCTAGTGGGTGGTGCAGGTGAAGAAACTGTTTTAGCAAGAGTTGGTGAAGGTATTGTTTCTGCAATTGGTTCATCACAATCTCATAAAGGAGTGTTAGAAAATCCTGATTCTATTTCTAAATTAGTTTTATCAAGAGGATTAGATGCCGGAACTGCATTTGAGATTCTTTCAATTGATATTGCTGATGTTGATGTGGGTAAGAATATTGGAGCTGAGCTACAGGAAAATCAAGCTGCTGCCGATTTAAAAGTTGCAGAAGCAAAAGCTGAGGAACGTAGAGCAATGGCCGTTGCCGAAGAGCAGGAGATGAAAGCACTTGCACAACAAATGAGAGCTAAGGTAATTGAAGCTGAAGCCGAAATTCCTAAAGCAATGTCACAAGCTTTTAGAGAAGGTAACATGGGAATTATGGATTATTACAACATGAAAAATATTATGGCTGACACAGAAATGCGTGAGTCTATTTCAAAACCACCTTTAAAGGGTAAAAAATAGATTGAATTTAAATTGTAAGTTTTGAGCATCCAAAGCTTAAAACTTACAATTATGAGTCTGCTCCGAAAAGTATGATTTTCTGTATTTAGCCGCTAAGCGGCTTTTCGGAGTGCCGTCAATTATTAAATTTATACAATGTAAATTATAAATTAGTTATGTCTATTGAGTGGATTTTAATCGTACTATTAGGTGTGATTTTGCCTATAGTGGCCTTGTTGTTTCTGTATAACAAAGCGGCAGGTGTTTGGCGTTATGTAAGAGCATCACGACTAGGAATAAGTTTGCTTGAATTTTTGTATCATTATGCAGAAATGAGCATTCGGAAAATTCCGGCATCGCTTATTTATCATTTAATGGTAAGTGCGAAAAAAGGTGGTGCAGTTATTTCCCTGAACGTTCAAAAGGAATTCTATAAGCTGATAGACAGAACAGTATCATTATCTATTGACCAATTCAACAAAAGTTATCGTGAAGGCGAATTAAAGCTAAAAAGGATAGGAGGATTCTATATTCTTAGTGGTTATATGGAAGACTTAATTATGAAAATAATAAGTTCTGTTGAAGCTGATAAAAGCCTTATTGTATTAGGAGAAATGGGTAATGCCGCAGAAAAATCAAAACAAAAATACCTTGAAACACATTTAAAAGCTTATCGAACAAGTATTGCAAAAGTTCTTGCAGAATCGTCACCGATTAAAGACGAAGACGAAAAAACGAATGATGATAAAGTTCTACAGCAAAGAGATGAGTTAGTAGAAAGAATTTTTAATTTTTATGCCGTAGACTTATTGACCGAATTAAGGTCGAATAGGATATTTATGTCAAAAGGAGACAATATTGACTTATTTAAACTTGAACTTTTTGAAAAATCATCCAATGCATTAATTAAAGCCCAGCAAGCAGGTTTAAACATACGATTTATGGACCTTGAAGTCTATTTTGGAATGAATGGCGACATTGAAAAAACGGTCGATATTCTTCTTAAAGCACGGCATCTGGGTTTTGAAATTGAGCTTGAGGATCTTGAAAAATTCATTGTGGCTGGTGGTGATATCCAGACGACACTTACGCATTTAATAGATGCTAAGAATGCAGGTTTAAAACTAGAATTAAAAGAACTGGAGAAATACCTACTTCTGGGTGGAAATATTAGTGAAGTTGTAAAGGCCTTAATTAGAGCTCACCAGGAAGGAATTACAGAAATAACCATTAAGGATTTAAGTGAATATTTGTCACAAGGTGGAAATGTAAATGACATAGTAAATGCGATTATAAAACTAAGGCAAGAAAACATTGACATTCCACTTGTTGAATTAAATAGTTTTAGAGCTGCCGGAGGTGACATTAACCAGCTTACTATAGGACTACTGAAAGCAAAACAATCTGGTGTTGTAATTAATATGGTTAAGCTAAGGTCGTTTTTAGCTCAGGGTGGTGATATCAATAAACTAATTACTGTTTTAATTAAAACCAGGAGTGCTGACATTGATTTAACCATTGAGGATTACGAGCGACTTTCAAGAATTGGTGCTGATATAATGAAAGTTTTTGTGACTTTTAAAATTGCAAAACGTGCAAAAATTGCTATAGAAAAAGGAAAACTTATTGAACTACAGGTTGCCGGAGGTGATATGTTTGCCTACATAAAGACACTCTCTATTGCAAAAAGGCTTAAGTTGGAAATTAATCCGGAAGAACTGGAAGCTGATGTACTGGATAATCGTAATGTTTTAAAAGTAACCTTTGCAGTGATTTATGCACAAAAAGAAGGCGTTGAACTTGATTATAAAAAAGCAATAAGGCTTGATAGAGAAGGACATGATGTAGCTGAAGTAGTAAAATGGGCTGTAAACCCTCAAGTAATCAACATTGAGACTAAGGCTATACTTTCAAAAGATGGCATAAGTATGAAACTTTTCCCCAACATCACTGTTAGAGGAAAAGCTCCTAGGTATTTACGAGGCTCTCGTGATGATGTACTTTC
>JAOZNO010001030.1 GCA_029933755.1 Bacteroidales bacterium
ACAAGTTCAAAAAAACTTTTTTCTTTAGGACTAAAAGCAGGTAGCGAATCAACTAAAAACTTAATATCTTTATTTAGTCTTTCATATGCATAAATTATATTATTTTGTGAACATGAATCAAATGAGAAAAGAGAACTTGTAAAAAAATTGGTTCCTGGTTTTATTTGCAAAATAGCATTAAACTTTGCCGGAACCATTGGTTCCGAAACCTATAACCAGTTTGATACAGGAAAATACGAGTACTATAGCTATATTCTTAAAAAAGAATAATGGTAACAATAATCACTTATTTTTTGGAGAAAACAGGGAATTCCCATCGTTAAATTTCCGGTTCAATAACATATCAACCATCTGAACCCCATTCATCATACTACCATATAATCCATGTGCAAATTTTGGTTGAAAAAGATTCTTAATAGGGGTTTTAAAAGGGAGACGCTTTGGTCCGAATTGTGTTACAATTGATGCCATGTCATATATACTTCCTGTTGGCGAACCTGAGTAACGTGAAAAGGTAGCAGGTGTAGAAATATCTTTGACCACTATATGTTTACTTAGACCGGGAATAAAATATTTCTCTGCTATATTAATAAAAAAGTCAGCCCATCGTTCTTTTTCGGCTTTGTATTTTTCAGGATCATTTTCTCTCCATTCAAGCCATTTATTTATTGCGAAAGGAGTGCATCTAATCGTTATCGTATTTTTTGCACCGGTGGTAAGAGATGGGCATATAACTGCAGCATGAAAACAATCTTTGGTAAACGAATTATCCCCTGCAAGAAATCCGTCAAAAAGTTTTTCTGAAGTACCCAATCCGGTTGATACAACATTGTATGGATAATCCAGATCCATACTGGCAAGGTCAATATCATCATCTAATCCAAGGGCAATATTAATTGATGAGGCCGACATTACAGTATTTTCCAAACGATTTATATATTTAGCAGGCAGGTTTTCATCTCCCACCAATCTTCTCATTGCCACCATTGGATCAATAGTAGTAATTACTTTCTCTGCTCTTATAATACGATCTTCTTTTTTAAGTTTAACCCCAACTGCTGTACCGTTTTCAATTACAATTTTTTCAACCTTGGCATTTAAAAATAGCTCGCCACCTCTTTTTTGAAAAAGCTCAGCCATATTTGCAGGAAATTCATCAAAATAACCATATGGTCTGAAACACTTGGTCATAGAAGAAAGCATTGCTCCAGTAGCATAAATTGAAGAGGCCTTATCAGAAGGCACACCAGAGAACGAAGTAAAAGTTTCCATTACTTCCCTAAGCTTAGGGTTTGTAATATCAAATTTATCTAATAAGCCCGAATAAGTACGACTAAGATTTACTATAACTTTCGGTGCTTTAAAGGGTGTTACGAGAGTATCTTTTAGAGTTGGGAGAACTTTTAGCTTTCTAACCTGTGAAAACATAGAAGTAGAATAGTTCATTAGCTTTTCAATTTTATCAGCATCATCAGGAAATTCATTTTTGAGATAGTGAGTGAAATTTTCTGCCCCTGTAGGAATTTTATATTCATCCACTTGATCACCGTGAACTACAATACGCCTCATAAAATCTTTTTCGTAACGTTTTAATTTTATATCCAGCCCAAGGTAGTCCATCATCTCAATTATATCAGGAAAAAGCTGTGTTGTTTC
>JAOZNO010000225.1 GCA_029933755.1 Bacteroidales bacterium
CCCAGATAGTGCCTTTAAATATGCAATACTTGCACAAAACTTAAATAGTATCAACAATATTCAAAACGAAGAATTATCCATATTACTATCTGAAATTTACATTAAAAAAAAGCAATATAAACTGGCAACTTCTTATTTACAAGATGTTTTACAATTAGCCGTTGAAGAAAATGATTCTTTTAAAATAGTTAATCTCAAAAATCGTATAGGAAGCCTTTATCTATCACTCGAAAAATATAACAAAGCCTTAAGTAAACATATTGATGCTTTGAAAATGGCAAAAAAAACTAATAATAAAAGAGCAGAGGCTGATGCACTAAATTATATTGGGATTATCTTTTATCATTTAGAGAGTTATGAAGATGCTCTAATCTATTATGATAGAGCCCTGAGCATACTAATAGAAATGAAAGACACAATTGGGGTATCATATATTTATAACAATCTTGGCGAGGTTAATAAAAAACTAGGACATTATGATGAATCGCTGGATTTTCACAGAAAATCACTTGAAATTAAGAGGAACAATAATTTTGTAAACGGTATTGCTATTTCATTTAATAATATTGCTGAAGTATATGAATTACAATATAATTTTGAGTATGCAATTATACATTATCAAAATGCCCTAAGTTTAAGAGAGGAAATTAATGACCGAATAGGTATTATTGAATCCACAACGAAGCTGGCAAGAGTTTACAGAAAAATTAGCAAGCTTAAAAAAGCAAAAACTCTTTTGAACAAATCGCTAATACTAGTCAATAACAAAACTCCTTTAAAACTTTTATCGGATATAAACAAAGAACTATCGCTAAGCTACGAAATGGAAGGGGATTATGATTCAGCATTTAAATTTTATAAAATTTACAGTGCTCTTGAAGACTCAATTACAGGAAACAGATATAACAATGAGCTTTATGAGATGCGGATAAACCTGGACAATAAGAATAAAGAGGCTCAAATAAAAAGGTTGGAAGAAGAAAAAAGAATTGAACAAAAAGCATTATCACGTCAAAAAGAAATAACCATATATGCCTACATTGCTTTGTTTATAGTGCTAATTTTAATATTACTAATATTTTGGCAATATAAACTTAGAGCAAAAATGCTGTCTAATCTACGTGAAAAAAACATTTCGCTTAAAACAACAAAAAAATCACTAATTAAGGAAAAAGCAATTATAAATTCAATTTTGGATTCAATTCCCCACCCAATTTTCTACAAAGACATTGAAGGCAACTATCTTGGAGCAAATCCTGAATTTTATAAACACACAGGTATAGATAAGAATAATCTTATTGGAAAATCAGAATTTGATTTCTATCCCGAAAAGCTTGCTCTTGAATTTGAAAAATCTGATAAAGTGATTGTTCAAAGCAAAGTTCCTTTCCAAAACCTTAATTGGGACATCTCAGATAAAGGAAACAACGTTTTATTTGATACAATTAAATCACCTTTCCTTGACCTTGATGGCAATGTAATAGGTATTGTTGGTGTAAGTTTTGATATTACTGATCGGCATAACTTTGAGCAAGAGTTAAAAAAAGAAAAAGAAAAAGCAGAAGAAGCAGACCGGGCAAAATCAGTTTTTCTGGCTAATATGTCACACGAAATTCGTTCACCAATGAATGCTATAATTGGTTTTAGTGATATTTTAATTCAGAAATTACAATCAAATAAAACAGAAGTTGAATATTTGGGTTATATTAAACAAAGTGGTAATAGTTTATTAAGCCTTATTGATGATATTATAGATATTGCTAAAATTGAAGCAGGTCAGCTTAAACTTAGAAAAGATCCATTTGGTTTAAACAACCTCATGAATGAATTACTTGTTTCGTTTCAAACCATTGTCTCGCAATTAGAAAAAGACAATATCTCCATTAAGCTAAACATTCCTGATGATTCAGACAATCTGGGTTTAAACTCTGATGAGATGCGCTTAAAACAGGTTTTAACAAATTTTTTAAGTAATGCTGTTAAATTTACTGATAAAGGAGTAATTGAATTTGGCTATCAATTACTTCCCAATAACGAAATTTTATTCTATACGAAAGATACAGGAATAGGCATATCCAAAGAGCAACAGGATGTTATTTTCAAAAGGTTTGGACAAGTAGAAGATACGTATACAAGAAATTATAAAGGTACTGGTTTGGGCTTAGCAATTTCGCAAAGCATCATAAATTTACTTGGTGGTGAAATATGGGTAGATTCGGAACAAAACAAAGGCTCTAACTTTTATTTTAAGATACCAGCTGATATTATGCACAATCAAAATATGAGTAAAGCACTAGTCCAATACGATCATTTTGATTGGAATAGCAAAATAATTTTGATAGTTGAAGATGATGAAATGAGCTCTAAACTACTAAAATCAATACTAGAAGACAGCTCTGCAAAGATTTTAGTCGTTAAGAATGGACAAGCGGCAATAGATTTAGTTAAAAAGCAGAATCTTGATCTAATATTAATGGATATTCAATTACCTGAACTAAATGGATTTGAGGCAACAAAAAAAATAAAAAGTATAAAAGAAGAACTACCGATTATAGCAGTTTCAGCCTATGCAATGCAAGAGGAAATTGATAAATCTAAAGAGTTTGGATGCGATCTATTTATAAGTAAGCCACTTGATATTAATTACTTATTAAATAAAATGGATGAATATCTAAATACTTAGAGTTTAAATGTCATTTTTTTTGTAATAATTTATTTTTTTACATTTTGATAAAAGTCAGTAATTCTCAGTGTTCAGTCGGCAACTTTCTTGTAGTACAGCATCTTTTCTGCCTACTGAGAACTGCGTACTCTCTAACAAATTAACAAGAAACCTTACTTAAATGAATATTCTCAACTTTATAGACACGCACTACTTAGAATATAAGCAAAAATTAACTTATCCATGATTTTTCACTTTTTGAGCTTTGAAATTATGTATTTGCTTAATTAATTATTAATTTCGTTTGTTTTTAACTTATTAATTATGGTTGACGGAATAAACCAATTATTAGCTGAAGAAAATGTACGGAAATTTAATCCCAACCCTATAACGCTTTCCTTTCGGGGTGAAGAAAGTGAACTTGAATATCATTTTTTATTTGAGTATGCTGCAAAATCTCTAAATCAACTTCGATTTGCTCTATTCTCAGCTTTAATTATCTATTCTCTATTTGGAATTCTCGATATTGCATTAATACCTGATTATGCAAATAAATTTTGGACAATCCGCTATTTAATAATTACACCGGTATTACTTGGTTTATTGATTTTTAGCTTTTCAAATTACTTTAAAAAAATTATGCAGCTTATATCTGCCGTTTTAGTTATTACAACTGCTTGTGGGGTATTAGGTATGATGTGGCTAGCTCCAGCTGATTTAAGCAACTACTATTTCCCGGGAATAACTCTGATATTAGTAATGAATTATGGCTTTATCAAAGAGCGATTTATTTGGGCAAGTTTTGCGGGAATAATTATAGTAAGCTTATATATTATATTGTCGTTTAGTGTTTTCAGCACTCCTTTTCTATTAAATATTATAAATAGTTTCTTCCTTGTTTTTGTCAATATTATAGGAATGTATATTGCCTATAATTTAGAATTAAACGCCAGAAAAGAATATTTCTCGAAGCAATTACTACAAATTGAACGCTCTAAATTAAAAACCTTAAGTTCCAGACTAGAGGCTAAGGTAAAAGATAAATCTGCTCAAATTGGCAATCTGAACAAAGAAATTCAAAAAGAAATGGGAAAGAATTCTTAATTTTAACAGAGATATAAACTTGAAAAATTTACTAATTAAATTATTTTAGCATGAAACTAATGAAAAAAATTCTAGTAATTATATTTTTTGTAATTGTACTATTATTGATAGGTGGATACATCTTTATTAATCACATTGCAACAAAAGGAATTCCTGATTATTCTACTGATATTCAGATAAAAGGCTTAAAGGATAAAGTTACCATCTATCGTGATGGTTTTGCTGTACCACATATTTATGCTAAAAACGACGAAGATTTATACCGTGCTACCGGATATGTGCTGGCGCAAGATAGGTTGTGGCAAATGGATTTACTTAGAAGAGTAACACAAGGCAGGCTTTCTGAAATTTTTGGTGAAGATATGATTAATGCAGACCAGCTATTAAGATCTTTAAGAATACCTGAAAAATCAAAAACCGTTATTGGTAAAACTAATAAGAAAATTGTTTTAGCACTTGAAGCTTTCGCCGATGGGGTAAATCAATATATTGAGGAGAATATGTCTAATTTACCCCCTGAATTTACTATATTAGGATATGAGCCTGAACTATGGAAGATTGAACATTCTGTTAACCTGATTGGATATATGGCTTGGGACTTGAGCTCACCGGCATGGGGTGCCGAAATAATACTTCATAAACTTAGCCAAAAGGTAGATTCAGTCAAATTTGCTGAATTATTACCTGACTTAAGCTTGCATACTACTTTTGTTTACCCTGATAATAATACAGACTCACTTGAAATAAATATGCGTTCAGAATTACTATCGCAAAGTAGTAAAATTGAAAAATTAGGCTTGGATATTTTTGGTGGCAGTAACAATTGGGCAGTTAGTGGAAAAAAAAGCGCCACAGGTAAACCATTATTGTCCAACGATATGCACTTAGGTTTTGGTGCTCCAGGTATATGGTATCAAATACACCAACATGTTAAAGGAAGCTTAAATGTTACGGGTGTTTTATTGCCGGGTGCACCATTTATAATTGATGGTCATAATGAGCATATTGCATGGGGTATGACGAATGTAAGTGTAGATAATATTGATTTCTATATTGAAACGATTAATCCTGAAAATGAAAACCAGTATAAGCTAAATGGAGAATGGAAAGATTTAGAAATCCGAAAAGAAACAATTAAAATAAAAGGTGGTGAGTCTGTAGAAAAAACAACCCGTTTTACACATCGTGGACCAATTATTTCAAAATTTAAAAAACTTGAAAATAAAGTGGTTTCAATGCGATGGTCTGGCAATGATTATAGTAATGAACTTCGCTCAGTCTATCTGCTTGACCGGGCAACTAACTGGACTGAATTTAAAGATGCTTTAAGTTCTTTTATAGCACTGGGACAAAATGTTAATTATGCTGATATTGAAGGGAATATTGGTTTACAAGCTGCTGTTGGCGTTCCGATTAGGAATGGTGATCCAAAAATGCTTTTTCCCGGTGAAACTACAGAATATGATTGGAAAGGATACGTACCTTTTGACTCACTCCCTTATGAATATAATCCAGAACGTGGATATGTTTCATCTGCAAATAACAAAACAGTAGCTAACGATCACCCTTACTATATAAGTTACTGGTTTGCCCAACCAAACCGCATTGATCGAATTCGTGAAATGCTTGAAGCAAAAGATAAACTATCAATTGATGATTTTAAAGCAATGCTAGCTGATAGAACATCGAAATTACCTGAAAAATTATTACCACAAATTATTAAGGAACTTGAAAAAGAGGAAAACTTTACAAAAATTCAAACTGAATCTTTTGAATTAATAAAAGACTGGGATTACAATATGAAAGCGAACAGTGCATCGGCTGCAATTTTTGAGTATTTCTACATTTGTTTTGTTAAAAATACCACAATTGATGAGATAGGGGCAGAACTCTATCCTGATTTTCAAGGAAACAAAGCATTGGTACAAAACATGATTGCACAACTATTTCAAAACCAGGAAAGTTTATGGTTTGATGATATTAATACTAAAGATAAAAAAGAAAATTTTACGGATATTGTTATTAAAAGCTTTACTGATGCTACTGACTCTTTACATACAAAACTTGGTGGAAGTCCGAAGTATTGGGAATGGGGAAAAGTTCATACATTTACAATTAAGCATCCTTTGGGTAAAGTAAATATATTAAATACATTTTTCAAACTGAACAAAGGGCCATTTCCTGTTCCGGGAAGTAACCATACAGTCTCACCTTACGCATACAGTTACAACAACTTATTTATGGTAAACCATGGTGCATCAGAACGTCATATATTTTCTACTGCTGACTGGAATGAATCATTAACTATTATCCCAACCGGCATAAGTGGTATTCCTGCAAGTGATTTTTATTGTGACCAAACCAGGTTATATATTCAAGATAAATACCATAGTGATTATTTCGATAAAAAGAATATTGAAAAAGTAAGTAAGTTTAAAATGAACCTGTTGCCGGTTAAGGGAAATTAAAGTGGCTATAGTATAAACCATTGTGGGTAAAAGTTTAAAGAATAGTCTACAGATGACGCAAATGAACACAGATAAACACTCACATTAAATCTGTGTTAATCTGAGATAATCTGCGGATAAACAATGACAGGCAACTAAAGTAAGTTTCCTTGCTAAAACTAAAACCCACAAAATGTTATATCACAGCCATTAAAATTTAGTCTGATTAATTATGCTACGCATGAGCTAAAGGTTTATAAACTCATTAGACACTCAATTAATTA
>JAOZNO010001031.1 GCA_029933755.1 Bacteroidales bacterium
CGGATCAAGAATCAAACCCAACAAAAAATTCCTCGGTATACTATCTGAATACTAGAATCCACTGATTCTAATTAGTGCATGTCTATAAAGTCAGTTTTTTTTCAATAGTAAACATTTTTTCCTTTTATTAAAAGTATGCAGTTCTCAGTATGCAGATGGTACAGAGCTACTGTAAACTGTCTACTGCCAACTTCTACCAATCTTAAAAAAAAGCCCATATACAAAAAAATAAAAGTAAGACATTATGGACAGGCTCTACGAGTTTTCTGGATACTTACTTATCGTAGTCCGCATTGTTACAATATTACTCTTATGAATAGATTTGCTTTTTTAATTTGCCCAAATTATCAGTAAAAAGTATTTACCCTTAAGTTAAATTAGATTTAAGAACTCTAAAAAACCTACCATATATCAAAGAAAACTGTCTATTAGTATAATTTTTTTAACACATTATGCTATTTCATCTATATTGCGTATAATTAACACTCGTTTTTCACATACCATATTACAATTCATTAAGGATACAGAAATCAGCACAAATGATTAACGAGCTCTTTTTCTCCATCTTAAAAGAATTGCAACATTTTTATTAATAATACATTCTTAAGTAAATCTAAAATTTATAACAATTTAAATTATTTTATCATGAAAAATTATACAATCAGACTTTTTGCCCTAATGCTTACTTTTGGGGTTTTCATTACTTCTTGTGATATTGACCTGACAGCTCCTGAAATTGACAGTGAAACAACAGAGGATAACGCACTAAGCGAAAGAGCTGTTAGCGACATCTTTGGGATGGTTAATACAGGTATTAGCACCGATAAATCAGGTGTTAGTTGTGGTGATTATGATTTTAACTTTATGACCAATACACTAACAATTACGTTCCCTGCTGAAGGTTGTGAAGGTGCTGATGGCGTAACTCGTTCCGGAGAAATACATGCTCAGTTTGCAGGCACATGGCAAATGGCCAGCTCTTCTGTTGAAATTACATTTGTTAATTACAAAAGAGATGGAAAAACAATCAGTGGAACAATAAATGTACAGTACGCTTCAGGTGGAGATCAACCAGCATTTTTAATGACTGCAACAAATATGAGTCTTACATTTACTGATGGCAAATCAACAACATGGGAATCAAGTAATACTTATACATGGATTGAAGGCGTGACAACATTATTTGATCATTCAGATGATGTATATTCAGTAACTGGCACTACTACCGGTACAGCAAGAAATGGAAATGAATTTAGCAGAGTTGCAACAGACCTTGTAAGTTCACCAACTTGTAAATGGTTCACATCCGGTAATATTATTTTAACCATAACGAATGATGATAAAACGAGTGTTTATAACATGACTTTTAAAGAGCCTTGTGGAACAGTTACTATTCTGCATAAAGGTATTTCAGTTACCAGAACTTTTTAAGCCCTCTTTCTTAATTTTTCGATGTATTTATCGAATTTTAAAAATAAAAAAAAAGCTGCCTCAATTGAGACAGCTTTTTTTATTATTTTTTTATCATAAATTAACTTTACCTTATAAATCATTTGTATCTAGCCTGAATAATTCCCCGCTAAGGCGGGGCAGGCTATGCGTTTTTTCTTTGTTGGAATTGAGGCGTCGAATCTTGAAGCTGTATGC
>JAOZNO010000226.1:0-4758 GCA_029933755.1 Bacteroidales bacterium
TGTAGCAGCATTTGAACTGAAATAGCAATTTGAATTGATGGTACTGTTTGTCAAACCACTGGTGTTCTTGGAAGCTACTGCATAGCGACTTCCTGCACTGGCAAAGTTTGCAAATATATTATTTTTCACATTTAAAGGTGTTGTATTATCCTCTCTTAAAAATGCATAAGAGTTGCCTGTAGGTCCATTAAGGATATTTACAGAATTAAAATACACGTTTTTAGTACCTGTGCCAAGTTGAGGGATATAAATACCACTGTATTCCGTTGCATCCGCTTCACCAATTGCAATCATATTATTGGCAACATATCCGGCATTTAAGTTATATAATACTATTCCACTTGCTGTTCCGGTTCCGGTTGTTGTATTTGAAATATCGTAAATCTTATTCTTGGTTATGGTTGCATTAGTCGCATTTTCAGAAATTGCAGCCACATTTGTGTTTGCTGTTCCACTTGCTGTTATATTATATATTGTGTTTGTATTTATTGATGCAGAAGAGCTACCTCCTGCCCAAACACCCTGAGATGCAAGGATACCATCAGTTATATCTATTTTCGTACTTGCTGTTGTAAGATCGTAAACAGTGTTTTCAAAGATTGTTTTATTACCGGCATTTTCAATTGAAATACCTGTTACATAACTATTACCAGTTCCTGTTGCATTTAAGTCTCTTACAACATTATTTGTAACATTAACTGTTCCTCCTGTGTTAGCAGGCACAATACCTTGAACACTTGAAGTACTTCCTGTTGAAGTTATATTTGCAACAAGATTATTTTGGGCAGTAATATTTCCACCAGTGCTTTCAAAAGAAATACCTCTTGCTGTTCCACCTGCAATTAATATGCTGTTTGCAGTTGAGGTGTGTCCTATTGTATTATTTGAAGTGTTTCCAACAAGTACATCAATGTTATTTCCAAATCTCATACCAATAAACTCAGTATTTGCCCCCGTATTTGTCATTGTAATATCTGTAATTGTATTTCCGTTTACAGCTGCATCAGAACCATTATCATCCACTAAATTTATACCTGTAAAAGTAATTTCTGAAGAAATCGTATGCCCGGAAATAATATTATCATAAATAGAAAAATTAGTGTTTGTTTGGTTTGATGTATGTGTAGAAATACAGGTAATATCAGCATTACCGGAAAAGTTTGTAATATTATTATCGTGAACTATGTATCCATTTTCCCATCTTGGTATCATTATGCCGTATAAATGACCTGTTCCAGAATTTGAAATTCCATTTGTTGCAGTTCCTACAGTGTTGTTATTAATATTGTATTTGCCGTCTTGAACATAAAAACATATTGCATTTCCGCTACTGTTAAGGTTTATGTTATCAATAGTATTATTTTGGAAATTCATATCTATTTCATCTTCCATGTTAGCAAGTCCTATTCCAATAAATTCTGTATTCCCTGTTGTTTCAATATTTAAAATTTGATTATTTTCGACATCTTGAGCAATAGAGTTATCAGCATCTGCGTCATTAATATAAATAGCTCTAAAAAGTGCTCCGCCAGCAAATGTTATTTTATCACCAGCATCAGAGCCTCCTATTATGTTTCCTGTAATACTAGAATTTCCTATATTACTGTATATTCCATAAAAATCGACATTCCCACCAGTATTTGTCATATTAACATTACTAATAATATTATTTTGAACTAAATTAACATTAAGTTCATCAGTACTAATGTATAATGTTCTTAAATCACCATTACCATTAGTTGTGAAATCAGTAATAGTATTGTTTGATATTGAAATATCACTTGCACCAGCATAAGAAATTCCATAAGTATAGTTATTTCTGTTATTAGTTAAGTTTTCGAGAGTATTTCCTGTTATATTAGCCCATCCACCTACAACATATATTCCTCGCATATAATCACCGGTACCAGCTTCAGACATTGTAATGTTTTTGATAGTATTATTAGTAATATTTGAAATAACATCATCATCTAAATCAAGATAAATAGTATTAAACTCAAGTCGATAATCATTTTCCATGGCTGCACCACTTAAATTTATATCCGAGCCACCAATAAAATTGCCATCAATTGTATATCCAGAACCACTATTAATACTAATTACCGACTCTAAATTATTTCCTACATAAGTATTGTAAATTGTATTACTGGAAATTGTCCAGCTACTATTACTATGAGATGTAACCCAAACTCCAACATTCTTAAACTCAGACATTTCATTATTGGTAATTGAAATATTGGAATTTTCAGCACCACCTCCACCATAAGAATAAATTAGATTAGAAGAAGGATCGCCTGCATTCTTTGTAATAATATTATTATCAATAACAATATCTGTATTTCCACTTGGACTTGCAACAGTAGTACTATCAATAAATATTACACCATAAGGAACAAGACCATTCGATGCTTTTATTGTAAGATACTTTAGCGTATCAGTTTGAGCATCATCTTTAAAAATAAAAACAGATTGGTCGTCATCTTCATGTGTAAAAGTAAGCCAACGATTACCATCAGGCACTCCAGCATTATAATATTGCCCGTCAATGCTATATCTATCGCCACCTTCAAAACGTATCATATTTGCATCGGTAACAGCCTGACAAGTTAATGTTTTGGCAGTTTGGTCATAACTTCGTACAAGAATATTGTAAGGCCCAGTTCCGTCTTCTGTAAATTCTTCGGCAGCAATAGTTGCAGGTTCCGTTGTATTAGCTACAATATAACAAACTACGTCTTTATCTATAAGCATTGCGTTCATATTGTAAAAGAAGTCTTGTGCAGCTGTAAGAGTTTCAAAATCACAAGCATTTCCAAGAACAGTATTACAATCAGTACTATTTCCAACAGTATAAGTTGCAGAAGGAAATACACAAACTGTAAATGCATCAATATTAACATCGCCATCAGGATAAGTTGTTACATTATTTACATCGGTATGAACCGGACTATCGTCGTCAAATTTTGAATAGCCAAGATTAGCTGAGCCAGAATAAGTAGACTGGTCTTGAGCTACAAAATAATACTCGTAGAAAATACTATTACTTAAGCCCGTAAGGTTAAATGTCCATTCGCTTGTAAAAACATTATTAGTACTTGTTTGGCTGACAAATGTTCCTGCAAGATTTGTACCTGCCGTCCATACTCCACTATTGTCTCTGTAATAAACCCTTGGCATTAATACACCACTTTCCGGGAAACCAGTACCCTGGTCTGTAATAGTAACACTTATAGATGCACTAGTTGAACCGCAAATTTGTGGTTCAATTGGTGTATAAGTAAAATATGGAGTGTAAATATCAACCGAAGCATCAAAAGCGTAATTTCCTGCATCAGCACCAATATCATTAGGTGTTAAACCAGAACGTGTACTACCATCATAATCTGTTGTTATTGATGATGTTAACTCACCCATACCTTCGGCAGGCGTCGTACCTGTCAGATGTAAATCTACTGTTGCACTATTTCCTGTTGGTACAGAAAAATTTGGATCTCCAAAGCCTGAATTTAAATCGTTACCATTATTGGCATAAGCCTGAATTGAACGTAAATCAAGAAGTTCATTTCCATCTAAACGAGCCAGTACACCACCTGAGTTTGCTGCAACACTTACATTGTAAATATTGTAATTAGTAGCAACCACCTCATTATAAGATAAATTCATGGTATAATGTCTTCCTATAGATGCTGCTGAATTTTGCCTATCGTTTACGAAGATATTATTTTTCATATCACTTAGTGCCGTTGCTCTTTTGTAAATACAAAATGTGCTATCAGGGTCATCGCCGGATGCATCATCATCCCCATTCACATAAACACCTGTTCCACCAATATAGATAGAGTTGTGATAAAAATCAACCGGAGCATCAATATCGTAATTTATACCATACATTCGTAAAGCTTGCGTTATCGAACTTCCTGACTCATCTATACCCAATTGTATCATATTATTTGCTACAATATCTGGAAAGTCTGCATGGTCTGCTCCTGCAATATGAATTCCTGTATAAATTGCATCTTCATTTGTTGAATGTGTGCTGAAATTATGAATAAAATTACGAGAAATATCGTCAGCCTGTGTTTCACATGAATAATATGTTATTCCTACAATATTTGGGTTTCTTGCATCAGTTAATCCACCTCCATCATCCCGGTTATTTATTAATCCGTAAATTTCATTATTAACAATTTGTTGATTTTCTCTATAAGAAGTTCTTCGAATTCCTACAATACAAGGGTCTCCAGCCCAACTCTGACGCCTTGAACTGCTTATTAATGTATAAATTTCATTATTATTAATCGTATTATTTCCATCTCTACTATATATTCCGTTTAGGCGACTATTATTATTTTCTCCGTAATTTGTGATATTTGCGATTATATTGTTAGATATATTTACGGTTGTATTTTGATAGTTATATATTCCAAAAATATCTGTTTGAGCAGTTGTAACACTACTTTGTCCTCCTTGAATGCTGTTTGCAATAGTTGTACTCCCTATTGTATTGTTTGTTATTGAATAATTTGAGCCATATCTTGTAAAAATGCCTCTTATGAATACATTGTCATTAGCGGCAAGTCCATAGGCAGTAATTCCACCAATATTATTATAATCTATTGAAACCACATCATTACTAAGTGATTTTATCCCATAAGAGTATCCCGCACTTTCGTGTTGCAATGTAATGCTGCCAGTAGTAGTTGTACTTCCTATTGTATTTCCGTTTCCAACAGAACCAATATTAATATCACCATTTTG
>JAOZNO010000226.1:4858-6479 GCA_029933755.1 Bacteroidales bacterium
ATATTACAGTTATCAATAGTATTTCCACTGTTTGTTGCTCCAGCAGTTCCTGCTGAATAGATAGCTATTGTAGGTGTTATAGTTCTTCCTGTTATATCACAATAACTTATCGTATTGTCATCATTACCGTTAATCTCTGAGGTTGTTGCAAAGCTAATTACTCCGTTTGTAGTACTGGCAACATCTGATTGAATAGTTAAATAAGTTAATGTATTACTATTTGCATCGTTCTTAAATTCAAAAACAGACCCGGGTGTTGCATCAATATTAGCAAAAGTCCATTCTGATGTTGTTCCAGCCAAATCTGGTCTTCCATCAAAAATTAAGTCATGTATATTATCAATGGTGATCATTGCATTACTTGTTCCTGCCTGAACTGTTTCTACTCCTGAAACACCTGCTCTTGGATAAATTGTAACGCCATAAGTAGGATCTGTAAGCATTAATTTATCGAAGTTAATTGGAATTATTTCATTATCATCATCATAAGTTGATAATATTTCAAACCTAACGTTATCATTTACATATTTTACACGTAATTCTGCTGCGACAGCCGTTAACGACTGATAAAATCGGCTCGCATCAGGGTCAATTCCACTATCAAAATCTCCTACATAGTAAGTTCCTTCAAGTGGCTCTACTTCTGAAATTATAATATATGCATCACCTGTTGGATTAATTCCGGTTAAGTTGAAGCTTTCTGATTGTAAAGTTCCCGCACCAACAATTCTTCCAATTGCCATATATGTCCCGTCAATATTATTGTTGCTTTGGCCAATTGTTCTTGGAGGTGTTACCGACGGATCTGTATATGTAAGCCTGACAGATGATATAGCATCAAGGCTAGCAGAAGCCATTTCCATTGAAATTTGCCAGTAAATATTCTCTGCAACAGTTGGGTTTGCCAAACCATTACTTGCAGTTTTTCCGTCCATATTTACTCCTTCAAAGACATTCGCAGTTATAAAACCATCACCTGTTCCACTTGTAGTAACTCCTTGCATTTCAAGTAGCCTGTAGTTTGTTTTCCCAATAGGGAAGTCATAATCTAAAGTGCTTGCATCATTTGGTATTGCACGGCGTAAATTCCCCTGGACATAACTTGCAGTTGAACCTCCTGATAAATCTGTTGTTGCTGTACCGTAAACTGTTAAATAGTTAGTTGTAGAAGTATAAACATGTCCATCAGTAAGGTTTACCCAATTGCCTCCTAAATCGCTATCAAGTGTTACTCCTGTTACTGATGTGTTGTTGAAAGTTAAATTTTCAAGAGTAGAAGTTACAGAACCTGTACCTGAATATGATTGTGCCGTGGATCCTGCAAAAAACAAATGACTGGTTGAAACAGTTCCATCAATTTCACCATTGTTTATTATGTTATTGTTTACTGTAAAATCGGTACCATTAATATCCAGCAGTCCAGAAGTAATGGTTAAATTCTGAACACTGATATTTTGATCATTAAATATTCTGACCTGTCTATTATTCGCCACAGCGTTTGGATTATTAATAATAATATTTCCAAGATCAAGTGCTGCGTCATTACTTCTTATGGAAAAACCTTTTATTGGGTCACCACCAGAAGTAGAAATGCCATCACCAAATTGGATGGTCGAACCCG
>JAOZNO010001032.1 GCA_029933755.1 Bacteroidales bacterium
ACTGTAAATTTGCATTTTGCAGAAATGGGATATTCCCAATTAATATACCCGTTCCAATAGGAATTAACAAAAGGGGTTCGTAGTCATACTTTATGGCCAGAAAAATAAAAAGCAAACCAACACCAAGCATTAGTAAATGTCCGGCTGTTAGATTTTTAAACCCGGTAAATCGAATAAATGTCTCTACACCTTTTATTGCTCCTGATAAAGCAGAATTAGGTTCTTGAACTTGTGCAATATTTTTGTTTGTATTATTAGCTAAAGCTTTTTCGGGTTTTATAAATACTGACCAAAGAACAACTAAAACAGATATAATGGTGAAAACTGTCAATAATTTTTTCATAATAAAACTAACTAATTTCGATTAAAAGATCATTTTGTAGTACTGAATCATTTTGAGAAACTTTGATACTTTTAACCGTTCCACTCTTTTCAGCTAAAACATCATTTTCCATTTTCATTGCCTCCATTATTAATAGCTTATCACCAGCACTTACGGCATCCCCTTCTTTTACAAAAACTTGTAATATTGTACCAGGAAGTGGTGCAATTACTTTATATGCTTTAGTACTAATATCTTTTGTGATTTTACTTTCTTTTCTAGTAGGAGCCGGCACTTTCGAACGTACAAGTTTGGGAGTTTTTGTATTTTTTAATTCCTTGTGTACTTCAACTTTATAATGAGTCCCATTTACCTCAATTTCCGCAATATTCCCTTCAATATCAAGAATGTCCACTTCGTAAACATGACCTCTTATTGTAAATTTATAGTTCTTCATGTAGTATTATTTATTATTCATTAGACAATAATCATTTATTACTGTTATCTTAAGGGCTGTCTCATACCATATATCTTAGAGCTCCACGGTGAATATACTTTTGCAACTCTTTTTATAGTCATTACTGTTTCTTCATCATCATGCACCTCACTCATATAGTCGTATAGTGCCATAGCAATTGCAGCAGCAACCGACCCCGGAATACTTAAATCCTTTTTCTTCGCTATTTCAGTATGTCCTTTTTTCCGAAGTCTTATCCTGGCTTGAAAGTAAATTAGTTTTGGCAAACTACTAAAAACAAAATACAGCAAAACTAAGGCAGAAAAAACAATTATATAACCAACAATAGCAATCGTTATATTTTCCATGCTTACACCTGATATTTCTAATAAAATCATATTCATATTTTTCTAATTATTCATTAAACATTATTCATTAGCCATTCTAAAGCGGCATATTTGAATGTTTCTTAGGTGGGTTCGTATCTTTTTTTGTTGCCAAAGTTTGCAAGGCTCTAATAATCCTAAACCTCGTATTTCGTGGCTCAATTACATCATCAATATATCCAAATTTTGCCGCTTGATAAGGATTTGCAAAATTTTTCAAATATTCATCTTCTTTCTTTTTGGCATATTCCTTTCTTTCTTTAGGATCTTCAATTCCTCTAATCGTTTTCCCTTCCAGAATTTCTATTGCGCCTTTAGAACCCATTACTGCTATTTCTGCCGATGGCCAGGCATAATTAAAATCACCTCTTAACTGTTTAGAGCTCATAACATCATGCGCTCCACCATATGATTTCCGTAAAGTAATCGTTATTTTAGGAACTGTTGCTTCACCATATGCAAATAGTAATTTAGCA
>JAOZNO010001033.1 GCA_029933755.1 Bacteroidales bacterium
AATTATGACGATAAACCGGGTAAAAAAATATGGATTTGGGGTTTATCTGACCAGGGAATGATATGGGAAGATTTATTAACCGACAATAATGGGCAATATATTGAATATCAGGCTGGTAAATTATTTAATCAAGCTGCTAACAGCAGTACATTAACACCCTATAAACATAAAGAATTCAGCCCTTATGATGCAGATGTTATGCATGAAATATGGTTTCCTATAAAGGAAACAAAAGGTATGCTTGCTACATCAGAATATGGTGTACTAAATGTTGAAAGAGCAGGTGATAATGTCACTATCTATTTGAGTCCTTTACAAGCAATAAGTTCTGAATTGGTAATAAAAGTTGAAGGCGAACTTGTTTTTAGTAAAAGAGTTAAAGCTGATGTATTAGAGTTAATTACTGAATCAGTTTCAATTAGTAAATCAAAAGATTTTATTATTGAACTGGGAAATAAATTGTTGGTTTATAACTCTAAGCTTGACAATAATATAGTTGATAGACCTATAAAAAGCGAAGATGATTTTAATTGGACTTCAGCTTATGGATTATACATTAAAGGATTAGAGTTGGAAAAACAAAGACGCTATTCAGATGCTCAATTAGCATATTTGGAGAGTTATAAAGAGGAACCCACATTCCTTCCTACTTTAAATAGATTGGCATTAAATCATTATAGGTCTGGAAATCAACAAAAGGCATTAGTATTCGCCGATAAAGCATTGTCAATTGATACTTATGATGGTTTAGCTAATTATGTGTTTGGATTGATAAATACCAAACTAAATAGAAATAATACTGCCAAAAGTGGATTTTCAATAGCCAGTCAAAGCATAGCAATGCGTGCAGCTTCATATACCGAATTGGCTAAGTTATTTCTTAAAGAAGATGATTTTTTAAAAGCGATATTGTACGCTCAAAAAGCTTTAGCATTTAATGCTTATAATATTACGGCTTTAGAAATTGAAACGATTGCTTTGAGAAAGCAAAAAAAGAACACACTTGATGTATTACAACAGATTAATAAATTGGATGCTACAAGTAGTTTCAAAAATTACGAAATGCTTTTGCAAGGAAAAATTGATGTAACAGCCTTTCAAAAAAAGATAAGTAATGAGCTTCCTTTTGAAAGTTATATAGAATTAGCTTCAAAATATTTAGACCTTGGAAGTAAAAAAGAAGCTTTAAATGTATTAGAAATAGCACCCAAAAGTGCAATTATTTCACTTTGGAAGGCATATCTTAATAAAGAAAACCAAAACGATTTATTACAAGAAACTCTTACCAGATCTTCTGATATGGTTTTTCCTCACAGGCAAGAAACAGCTGAGATATTAAAATATTTTATAGAAAAAAACGACCATTGGAAATTAAAATATTACCTTGGTTTACAACAGTGGAATAAAGGAAATATTGAATTTGCACAAACTCTGTTTAAAGAATGTGGCGATAAACCAAATACGCTAGCATTCTATTTGTCTAAAATAAAACTATTTAATTCTGATAATAACATAACTTATAAAGCACTAAAACATGCCGATAAAATAGACTCGAAAGATTGGAGATTGCAAATGGCCTGGATGGAGTATTTTGACAAGACTGATCAATTAGAATCTGCAAAAAAAATAGCAAAAAAAG
>JAOZNO010001034.1 GCA_029933755.1 Bacteroidales bacterium
CTTGAGCCTGACATCTTTGTACACGACTTATTATCATCAGCATCGATTAACAGACTGTTAAACAATCAACTATACAACATTACTTTTCCTATTCTTTTCATAATTAACAAATGAATAAGAAAACCTGTTTCTTTCATCCTGTTCAAAATCCTCTTTATTTACAACAGTCCAGTTTTTCAAATCAAAATCAGGAAAGTACGTATCAGCAGTAAACTCAGAATGAATCTGTGTTAAATAAAGCCTATCAACCTTGTCTATAAACAATTTATAAATCTGAGCACCGCCTATAATAAGAATCTCTTCATCATCCTTGCAGATACTAAAAACCTCATCAACAGAATAAGCCATTTCACAGCCTTCACATTTAAAATCCTTATCTCTGCTTAAAACAACATTTTTGCGGTTTGGCAAAGCACCATTAGGTAACGACTCATAAGTTTTTCGTCCCATAACAATAGTGTGACCTGTTGTAAGGTTTTTAAAATGTTTTAAATCAGCAGGTAAATAACAAAGTAATTTATTGTCATTTCCGATTGCTCCATTTTTATCTAATGCTGCTATTATTGATATCGTCATATGTTTGATTTTTTGTTAAACCCCTTATTTTAGTCATTTCCGAATTGCAAGACAACTAGACTTCCTTTCGTATGGGCGGACAAGAATAAAATCCATCAATGAGGATTATACCGAAATTTTTCCTTTAATATGTGGATAAGGATTATAGTTTTCTAATTGAAAATCATCATAAGTAAAATCGAATATTGAGCTAATATTCTTATTTATTTTCAATACTGGAAGTTCACGGGGTTCTCTACTCAATTGAAGTTTAACCTGGTCAATATGATTGATATATATGTGTGCATCACCAAGTGTGTGAATAAACTCTCCAGGCTGCAAGCCTGTAGCTTGTGCCATCATCATTAACAATATTGCATAAGATGCGATATTAAATGGCACGCCTAAAAAAATATCGGCGCTACGCTGATATAACTGGCAGGACAACTTGCCATCTGCCACATAAAACTGAAACAAAATATGACAAGGTGGTAAATTCATTTTATCTAAATCACCCACATTCCAAGCACTTACAATATGCCTGCGCGAATCAGGATTATTTTTAATACTTTCAATTACATTTTTTAGTTGATCTATATTTCTATTTTCTGCTGTCCACGAACGCCATTGATAGCCATATATTCTGCCTAATTCACCATCATCATCGGCCCATTCATTCCATATACGAACCTTGTTTTCCTGAAGATACTTCGCATTGGTTTCACCCTTTATAAACCAAAGTAATTCATGAATTATTGAATGTAAATGAGTTTTTTTTGTAGTAATTAACGGAAAGCCTTTTCCCAAATCAAATCTCATTTGATATCCAAAAGTGCTTATGGTTCCTGTTCCGGTGCGGTCTTCCTTTTTTACACCATTTTTTAATACATGATTAAGTAAAGTCAGATATTGTTGCATTTTTATATTATTAGTAAGCTCTCCATAAAAAGCCGCTCAGCAAATAAATCATTAAAAAGATGAATAGATATTTAACAATGTATCAACATGTTAAACATACAGATGGCTCTAGTATAGATGTTCTGTGATATTTTTAATATCTGTATTGCCTATTTTAA
>JAOZNO010001035.1 GCA_029933755.1 Bacteroidales bacterium
CAACAACTAAGCATTCGGAACGCCGATAGGCAAGTTCTGAATGCTTAGTTGACTAATCCGGTGCTTGTTATGGGGAATAAGAAGATTTATTATTTAGAGCGAGCTTTAAGTTGGATGTGTATTTTTGATAAAAATAGCTTAATAGGTACTTTTTTAATATATGAATTAAAAAATAAAAACAAAAATCTCCAAATAGTGGGTGAAAAATAGTTTTTTTGATAAAAATATAAAAAATAAGACATACCGGTGGCTGTTTGCTAAATAGCAGCAAATTAAATTATAGGAAAATATGGTTTTATTTGAGCTTGGATAATATACTTTAAAGGTGGTCCACGCTTGCCAATTCCTGCGACAGGAGTAAGATTACCTACGCCACAACATCTACACTTGTTTAGTTTTATTTCAGTATAACTTTCAGGTGTTTTTTCTTTAAAATTATCAAAAGTTTTTTGTAGGTTTCTAAGTTTTTCCTTTTTCCAAGAACTACTAAGAAACCCATAATGTCTAATTTTTGTAAATCTCTTTGGTAAAATATGTAAAGAAAATCTTTTTATAAACTCATTAAAATCAAGTGTTAAAGTAGTTTTCTTGCCTTGTTTTTTATAATCCTTTAAGCGAATAGTTACTTTGTTGTTTTCTTTATCAATATCTAAAATCCTGTGATTACTTATTGCAATTTTGTGCGTGTATCTTGCAAGATATTCAACAACAGTTTCAGGCCTTATAAAAGGACGTTTTGCAAAAACAACCCATTCATTTTCAAAAAGCTTATCAAATAAACTCTGCTTTAAATCGGGTAGATTTTTACGTAAATGAGCCACAAACTTAGCCCTAAAAACCTTACTCACGGATTTTACATGAAACAAGAATTTACCTTTGTTTTTTGAGTTTTTCCATTTCCCCGAAACAGTCACTCCACCACCGGGAACAATACAATGCAAGTGAGGATGTAGTTGCAGGTTTTGTCCCCAAGTGTGAAGTACAGCAACCATACCCATTTTAGCTCCAAGGTGTTTTGGATTATTGCCAAACTGCGATAAAGTTTCCCATGCAGATTTAAACAAAATAGAATAAACAATTTTAGCTTCTTTTAATGCAATAGTATTTAAAGTACTTGGAATTGTGAAAACTACATGAAGATATTTTACAGGTAATAATTCCTTTAAACGGGCTTGTGTCCACAGTTCTACTTTATGTCCTTGACAAGTAGGGCAATGCCTGTTCCTGCAAGAATTATAACTAATATTAATTTTGCCACAATTATCGCATTTATCAACATGACCGCCCAGTTCTTTTGTTCTGCATTTTCTGATAGCATGCAAAGTTCTGGTTTGCCATGAATTACTGCAAATACTATCAAGTTCATTAACTCGTAAATTAATAAGATCAGCTACTTTGTATCTAGTTTTCATAGCCGCTTACACTTATTGTAAAGAGTATCTAAGGGACTAAACTTTGCCGATGAACCGGTATTTGCAACATGAAGATATATTAAAGTTGTTTCAATTCTTGCATGCCCCAGTAGCTCTTTAATTGCCATGATGTTAAGCCCATCTTCAAGTAAATGGGTTGCATAAGTATGTCTGAAAGTGTGGGCGGTAATCTTTTTGTTTGTTCCTATTTTAG
>JAOZNO010000227.1 GCA_029933755.1 Bacteroidales bacterium
AAATGCACCTTTGGTAAATTTATCATTTTTAGATATTTTTACTACTTTGGTTTAAATTGCAGATTGATAGACAATTAATAAAGTACCTAATAAATTTATGAACCTTTAGCTCATGCGTAGCATAATTAATCAGGTTAGAATGAAAAGTGTAAAGAATGTTTAATTATCCTCTTACTCATATCGTAATGATTCAATTGGGTCTCTTTCAGCAGCTCTTTTTGCGGGCATATATCCAAAAATGATTCCAATAAATACCGAAACGCTAAAGGCAATAAATACCGAAAAAGGTGATATAATTGTTAGAATCTCAAACATTTCTGTAATAATTTTTGAAACAACTACTCCGAGGATTACACCAATCAGGCCACCACCGACACTAATTAATGTTGATTCAGCCAAAAACTGAACCACTATATCTGAACGGCGTGCACCTATTGCCATTCTTGTGCCTATTTCTTTAATTCTTTCCATAACCGAGGCCAGCATTATATTCATTATGCCAATTCCACCAACTACCAGTGAGATTCCTGCAATGGCACCTAAAACTACATTAAAAAGGTCTTTGGTTTTCTGTTCTTGTTTTAAAAGAAGTTCTGGAACACTTATTTCAAAATCTTCAACTTCCTGATGTCGTCTATGTAACATCCTTTGTAAAACTTTGGTAGTTGCCATAACATCCTTAGAATCTTTAACCTGTACTATTATTTTGTTTAGCTGATGGTAGTTTACGATCTTCTGCTCAGTATCTTCATCTTCATCGTCTCCTTGTCTGAGTCTTGCAGCAGTAATTAATGATCGATTTTTAAATCTCATTAACATGGTGTTTACCGGAAGATAGATAATTTCTTCAGAGCTGGAAAAGTTAAGTTTATCGGTATTTTGTGCAAAATATCTTTTTTCTAATACTCCTATAACTTTAAGCCATATTTTCCCGCATTTTATTTTTTTACCTATTGGATTAGCATTTTTAAATAGTTTCTTTTTAATACCACTGGTTATTACGCATACTTTTTTTCCATGTGTATTTTGATAATCATTAAAATAATTTCCATCATTAAGCTGAAAGCTAAAAAGATCAAAATAAAAAGGTGTAACACCCATCAATCTTGCAGATTTGCGTCTACCTTTTTGAATAACATATGTGTTTTCCGAAATTTCAGGTGAGACTTTATGAACGGTAGGTATTATGGATTTTATTGCTTTTGCATCTTCGTAGGTTAGTCCTGGTGAGTATTTTTGTAATAATCGGTTACTGCTTTCATTCTGATTCTGTTCATCTTCATCGAACAAAGAACTAATAACAATATTGTTTACACCTACTAATTTAATTTGATTCAGAATTTCTTCACGAGCACCATTTCCAATTGCCAACATACTAATTACAGCAGCAACGCCAAAGATTATCCCCAATGCGGTTAATACTGATTTTAACTTATTTGCCCAAATAGATTCAACAGCAATGTTTATATCATGTAAATATCTATCCATAGATTATATGCTCATACAAATTTGTCAATTATTTCTTTTTGTATTATTTTGTAAAACAGGATTTTAGATTTCCTCGTCTAATTTATTTTTAAGGTTTGGCAAACTCAATAAAATGATATCACCTTCTTTCAAACCTTTGGTTACAATGATTTCGTTTTCATTTGCAACACCTGTTTCTATTTGTAACTTTTTATGACTCAAACCCTCTTTTTTGTATACAAAAGTCAGGCTGTCTGTTACCAGGAGTGCTTCAATAGGAATATAGACTACATCATCAAAAGAATTAGTTATTATTGTATTACTTGTGGTCATTGAAGGTCTTAGAACTGTATCACTTTCATTTAAAATAATACTAACTTCAAACACCTTTGCATCACTGTTTGGTAGCTGTTCGCCAACATTGGCTACTGAAATAACCTTTCCTTCAAACTTCTTTTCAGGAAAAGCATCCACTTCAATTTCAACTTTTTGACCTTTAGTTACTTTTCGGATATCTATTTCATTAACAAATGTTTTTGAAACCATTGTACTTAAATCCGGTAGTGTAGCCACCATATTCTCCCATGGGTTAATGGTTGATCCGACTTTCCGTTTTTTCCCATTCCACTCTTTAAAATAAATAACCATACCTTTTTTTGGTGCCTTTACTTCAAACTGATTCATAATATCCATTATATCATCACGTTTTCGGGTACTTTTAGCAAGTTTTAATTCAGCTTCTTTCATTTTAACCCTTGCTTGTCTTACTTTAAGTTTGTAGCTTTTTATTGATTGCTCATAATCTCGTTTAACCTTATTTAATAAAATTTCAGCTTGTCTTATAGTTGCCGGTGGTTCGTACTGCGATTGTTCAAGATTTATTTTTTTCTCCTCAAGGTCAAATTCTTTATTGATTAAATCATCGCGCAATTTCCTGAGTTCAAGCGTAGTATCAAGTTGTTCTTTTATAAAGTTTGATTCAGCAGCTTCAATATCAGCTTCAATATCTTTTAGCTTGCTTGTAACTTCTGATCTGTCAAGTGTTGCTACATATTCACCAGAATCTACAACTGTACCCTCCGGCACAAGGTCAGTTATTTTTACATTATACACCCTTATTTTTCGTAAACCATTTGGCCCGGGAATATTTTCAGAATTTTCGGCTTCTAACTCGCCAGTAGAAGTTACGTTAACTTCAAAAATGCCTTGTTTAACAACTGCTTCAATATTATCTGATTGTTCTTCTTTTCCTGAAAAGATGAAAAAGAGAACAATAACAGAGATTACTGACAAAGCAATAATCAGGTTTTTCTTTGTTAGCATAAGTCTATTTTAATTTGGATTAAAAACAACCAAAAATACGAAAGTATTTTATTATCGGAGCTATTTCAGAAAAAAAATAAGTTAAAATTTGTTAACTTAAAATAGGATAAGTTATGAATACTGTCACATACTTATGTGACAGGTATAAAATATTTACGTTTTTTTAAACAAACGGGGCTGCGAGCTAAAGGTTTCGTTACTCTTGTTTTGAAAACAGTTGCTTTGACAAGCTCAGCACAACACATTTACATTAGCAAATTCCTTATTTTCAAAACTACAAAAGCCTCATTCTTGGCATTTCCTTATCTGATACTGAGTTTTCGTGCTAACACTATATTAGGATATAAGGACAGTTTAAATTTATGATTACCCGAAAATTTATCGTGAAATAAAAACAATAGAACAGTAAAGCAGTTTAGCAATTTAATTAATTTCATTTTGCTATTAGATATTTAATGTCTTTAAGGATATTCTCACTTGTAATTATTTGTGCATTTTTACAACCAATAGTGTTACACAGAGCAAGGCAGTTTTTGTAGCTTGCATGTTTATCCAGAAATAGGGCAAGTAGTTTTCCTGATTCACAAGAGGTACAATTAGCAAAAACAGGAAGTTCTATATTACAGTGTGGGCAAAATACTCTTATGGTTTCATCATCAACAAGGTCTATATCCAAACATATTCTTTGTTTTTGTCCAAAAACGGGACTCAGTGCTATGAAACCACTTCTATTTTTTGAATTGATAATTTTTAGTATAATTCCTGGAATTTCGTTAAATTTTACACGTGTACTTACTAAATTGTGCCCATTGGGGCAATAACATTCTTTTACAACAAGAAGTTCTTTTGACTTACTAACTATTTGTGTGTTTTCCGGATTAGGAATGATTAACATTCCATTTTTATCAAATCGCTTCATTTTGTCCTTTTTAGGTATATTGATTTTTAGTAACTACATAGTTACCTTACTTTCGCACAAAGAACATAAAGTTTATGAATGCAAAGCATTCATTTTTTAGCGTTCTTTGCGTGAAACTATCCTCTTAAACTGAATAGTTACAATTTTCATACTAATATACGAAAAAATGAAAGCCAAGTCAAGCTTATTTCCATAATTGTGCTATGCATAATATATTAAGATCATATAGACTTGTGTGATCTTTACCAAACTGTAAAAAGCCCCAACTGTAAACAGATGAGGCTTTTCAAAACGAAACTTATTTTATTAAAACAATCAGGTAATCACTTTTGGTTTCACTACTCTTAACTTTATACTATTACCTAACAGGTACATAACAGGTACAATTACCAGTGTTAAGAAAGTGGCAAATGATAAACCAAAAATTACCGTCCATGACATAGCACTCCAAAAAGCTGCATTATCTCCACCTATGAATATATGCGGTTCAAAATCTGTAAACATTGTTATAAAATCAATATTTAAACCTACAGCCATTGGTAATAATCCTAAAACTGTGGTAATAGCAGTTAAAAGTACTGGACGCAATCTTGTTTTTCCGGCATTAACAATACAGTCAATAACCTCATTTTTAGGTAGATTATCATCCTGATCCATTCCAAGGGCTTCTTTTCGCTTGGTTTTTAGATAATCAATATAATCAATCAATACAATTGAATTGTTTACGACAACCCCTGCTAAGGAAACAATACCAATACCTGTCATAAGAACCACTACAGGCATGTTGAAGGTTGCAATTCCGCCAAAAACCCCTATGGTACTAAAAACAACACTTCCAACAATAATTAATGGTTTGACAAATGAATTAAACTGAGTTACTAGTATGATCATTATCAGGGCAATGGCTGTCAAGAGTGCACCAAATAAAAATCGTGAAGTTTTGGCCTGCTCTTTTTGCTCACCGGTAAACTCAAATTCGTATGCTAATGGAAGCTTGTAGTTGGCAAGTACTTTTTTTACTTGCGCCATTACCCTATTTGCATTGTATTCTGTTTTTACATTAGAATATAAGGTAACAACCCTGTTTAAATCTTTTCTTTTAATATTACCTAAACCTGTACCATAGCTAATATCAGCAACCGATGAAATGGGTACTTGCATAAGTTTTCCCTGGTTATTCCTGAAGGTAATTTTCTGATTAAGAAGAGAAGCTAAATTATATCTGTATTTTTGTTCTAAGCGCAATTGAATTGGGTAATCATCTTCACGGCCTTTATAGTCTGATAATTCTTTTCCAAACAATGCAGTTCTGATAGCCATAGCAATACTATATGTTGACAAACCAAACCTTCGGGCTTTGTCGCGGTCAATGTTTACCATGAGCTCAGGATTACCAGTTTCAATATCAATTTTAAAGCCTTCAATTCCTTCAATTCCAGCTTTATTAATAAGCAATTCCATATTATCGGTAATGGCAACAAGTTGATCAATTTCTTTACCACTTACTTCAATATTAATCGGATAACCGGATGGTGGACCCATTCTGTTGGCCTCAACAAAAAACTCAACACCTGTGTATGTATTCTGTAATGAGTCGGTCAACGTTTTTAAAACATTGGTTGTGGATACTCCCTTCCGATATTCAAAATCAATAAAATTAATGGTCATTATTGCTTTATTGGGTGTATTTCCAATAGCCATTTCTCGTTCACGTTTTGCACCTTTACCAACAGTCGTTAGCTTTGATTCAACCAACTCAGAATAAGGTACTAAAAACCTGTTTACATCATCCTCTACTCTTTTCATAATTGAGTCTGTTACCGTAACGTCAGTACCTACTGGGAATTCAGCAATCACATTAACGTAAGCAGGGTCTGTTTTTGGGAAAAAATCCACATCTAAATCACGTGCGCCCATAAAAGCTATGGTTCCAAACAACAGCAAAATGGTTCCCAGAAAAAAAAGTTTTGGCCTGTGCCCTTTTAGTGTGAACTGAATGATCTGCAAATACCAGTCTTCCATTTTCACTAATAAAACATTCTGAAACCATTTAGACAAATCGTATAATACAAATGCGTTTAAGAGTATCAAAACACTCACCAACATTAGTAAGTTTGCTATGCCAAATGATTTTGAGAAATAAAACAGTATGGATATTGCAATTAATGAGCCTGCAATTGTTATATTTTTCTTTTTGCCTGGCTTTTTCTCTTCTGCACCATCTTTTACAAAAACCGCAGTAAATACAGGAATTATAATAAGTGCTACCACTAATGACGATGTAAGAACAATAATCAGTGTTATGGGCATAAATTTCATAAATTCACCTATTATATCATCCCAAAAAAGTAAAGGAAAAAAGGCTGCCAAAGTAGTGGCCGTAGATGAAATAATTGCAACAGCTATTTCACCAACTGCCAGTTTTGCTGCCTGAAAAACAGGATATCCTTTATCAAGAAAGCGATAAATATTTTCAATAACCACAATGGCATTATCTACAAGCATACCTAATGCAAGTATTAATGAAAACAGTACCATCATATTAATTGTTGCACCCATTGATGATAAAATAGCAAAGGAAAGCAGCATAGACATTGGTATGGCAATACCCACAAACAAAGCATTTCGCAAACCAAGAAAGAAAAACAAAACAACAATTACGAAAATAATCCCCATAATCATC
>JAOZNO010000228.1:0-3955 GCA_029933755.1 Bacteroidales bacterium
GTAAATTTATTATTTTTAAATATTTTACTATTTTGGTTTAAGTTGCATATTTACAGACAATTAGTAAAATATCTAATAAGTTTATGAATTAATCAGGTTAAAGTTCTTTTACAAATAGGTCTTTCCATCTCACCTTAATACCACCTCCATCGTGAATTTGAAGAGCAATTACTCCATTCGCTTCACCTATTTTAGCATCTTTTAAATCGGTCATTAATTCATTGTTTAGCCAAACCATTACCCTGTCACCTTTTACTTTAATTATCATATCGTTCCATTCACCTTCTTTAAGGATATTTTCTTTCTCCTCAGGGATTTTATATAACCAACCTCTACCATACGACTCATAAATTCCACCCGTGTCATGATTCTTTGGGGCTACTTCAACCTGCCATCCTGCTATTTTAGTTCCTTCAATTGAAGATCTGAAAAATACACCACTATTACCGTCAGCTTCCTGCTTAAATTTTAATCGTAATACAAAATCCTTATATTTTTTATTAGTTGTAAGGTAACCATATTTTTTATCTGATCCACTTTCACAAATTAGTTCTGAATTTTCAACATACCATTTTTCTGTTCCATTAATTTCCCAACCGTCAAGGTTTTTCCCGTTAAAAATTGGCTTACCATAATCTGTAAGGTCTTTAATTTTTATATTCCGAAATATAGTTAAACCGCCATGATCCTGAAATCCAATATGTCCTTTTTTAAAGATACCATATTTAGGATGATCCTTCCACTTACTGTTTTGAACATCTTTTTTCCATTGATCACTCCAAAGCTCATATTCAACAGTTTTTACACCATTTAGCCAGTGTTCTACATGTGAGTCTTTAACAATAATCCTGGCGGTATTAAACTCTTTTATTGATTTAACTTTTGCATTAACAGGTGCTTTCATATCATAGTTAGCACTAGAATATTGAGAATCTTTTAGCTTACCTGGCCAACCAGTATCATCTAATAGTTGATATTCAGGACCTGAGTGGTAAATTGCTTTACCCGCACTCTCATTTACATGGAAAAAGATTCCACTATTACTTTCTTTTGCAATTTTCCATTCAAGATATAGTTCAAAATCTTCATATTCACCTATAGAAACGACATCTCCACCATGGTCGCTGCCACCACCTGAATTATAAAGCTCTCCATCAATAACTTTCCAACCTGCAATTGTTTCCTTGCCATAATTTCTCCAGCCATCTGTTGTTTTACCATCAAAAAGTGATTGCCATTCAGTACTATTATTGTTAACTGTAAGCTGTTTTGCTGATTGTTCGTTTGTTGTTTTTGATGTTTGCTTACACATGCTAAATAGAAATAACATGCTAAAAAGAATAACTATTTTATACATAAGAGTTTATTTAGTATTATTTATATTAAAATATTTTACTTAGTCATTATCGTCTTTAAGTGCTACGCAAAGTGCAGCATAATCGCCAATTGCTTCGCCGAGGGCAGCTGGAACAATTTTACAAACTGATGCAGCACCTGGTACCGCTTCTTTTTCAATAACTTTTCGTGCAGGCTCAAAAAGCAAATCACCCAATCTTACACCCATACTTCCTACTATTATTAATTCAGGATTAATGATGTCAATTAAAATGGATAAGCCTTTCCCCAAATATAAACCACTTTTCTCAACTACTGATAAAGCCAGTGTATCCTTGTTTTTTGCCCATTCTACAACATCTCTTCCTGTTACTTCTCCTGGCATCTTGTATCTACTTAGCATTTCCTTTTGACCTATTTCTTCAGCAAGACATAAAAGTTCAAAAGACATCATTTGTGCCAGACCAGTACCACTGCAAAAACCTTCAAATGAACCACGTTTATGATAACCAATTGGCCCATCATCCTCAAGTCGGATATGCCCCACTTCGCCACCATAATCATTGGTTCCGCTTAAGAGCTTACCGTTTACAATTATGCCTGCCCCCAGACCTGTTCCAAAAGTAAGAAAAATAACATTATTATAGCCTTTTCCTGCACCAAATTTCCATTCAGCCAAAGCACCGGCATTCGCATCATTTTGCAAATAAGCAGGTATACCAAATTCTGTTTGAAAAATATCAGTGATTGGTATTTCGTCCCAACCCGGTAGGTTTGGCGGTGAAAGAATAAGCCCTTTTCTACTATCCAAAGGTCCGCCACAACTTATGCCAATTGATTCTACTTTTTCAAGTTTCAATAATTGCTTAATCTTTTCTTTCATACCTACAACTGAAGTTTTCCAGGCATCTTTGCCAATTTCTGTTGCTGTTTGGGTACGTTCTATAACTTTTCCATTCCCATTGATTAAAAGTACAGCTGTTTTTGTTCCGCCAATATCAATTCCGATATAGTGTTTCATCTGTCTGTTTTAAAATTGTTTTTTAATTTGTCAGATGTTACCACATGTTAAAAATAATCATTCTTCCCGAAAAGTCGGGACAGATACTGTTAATAATTATTTTTAACATGTTTGTTTCATCTGTTTATATTTAATTATTTTCTTGGCAAGCTTTCATTTATTTCATTTATTTCTTTTAATTTTGTTAATATCCAAAATGAATTCTAGTTCTATTTTTTATTAGTTCTATAGATTTTCAGGATTTATTACAACATATTTTACCGTTTTCCTGTTCCATGTGTAAACAATATGCACCAAGCCATCTGCTGATTGAATAACTGTTGGGTAAGAGTATTCCTCCCCTTCTTTATCAGTGGTTTCTGTTAATGGTTCAATATCAAGAACCCTTTCCCATGTTTTCCCATCAGTTGAAATACCAATACTCAAAGGAACCCTGTCGCCCCAATTTTTCCCCGTTGGATTATAAACCAAAAGTTGACGACCATCTTTCAAGCTTACACCATCAATGCCGGAATTAGGATTTGGAAGTGAGGTAGCAGTCATTTTGCTCCAGGTTTTACCAAAATCTTCCGACCAATTTTCAGTAATAACACCTTGTTTGGTTCGGCTCAGTAATTGAAGTTTTCCATTTCCATAATTTTGAATTGTTGGTTGAATAGCCCCAAATTCAACACCATCATTTAAATCTTCGCTTTTCGACCAGGTTTTTCCAAAATCAGTACTTATTTCCAATTGTATTTTCCATCCATCGGTTTTGCTTTCGGTACTCGTAGGCGACAATATCGTTCCGTCAGCTAATTGTATTGGCTGATTTTTGATAGGGCCTAATATTCCATTGGGTAGTTTTACCGGTTCAGACCATGTTAAACCATCATCTTCAGATGTTATATACAAGCCCCACCATTCTCTGGGGTTAGGACCAACTTTATAAAATAATATTAATGGCTGATTTTTAGGCTTAAACAATACAGGATTCCAACATGGATACCGACTTCCATCTGTTTGCACCCCATCAGCAACTTCTATAGGAATTGACCATTTGTCATTAACTTTTCGGGAAACCCAGATACCCACATCATCATTTTTTTCTTCAGTTCCACCAAACCACGAAGCAATAATAATACCATTGCTTTCCTCTACGGTTGATGCATGGCACTGAGGTGTTTTTGCGTCTTTTATTTCATAAATATATTCCTGGCTAAGAATCGCCGAATTGTTTGTTTCGTTTTTTTCTTCTGATTTTTTATTGGGGTTTCCACAAGATATGACATTAAATAATACTATAATAAATATAACTAACTTTCTCATAACAAATGATTTTTGATTCAAATTTATTTAATCTTACTATTTTGCTTGTTTAATTTCAGCATTAATAAAAACAGGAAAATGATCCGAAGGGTATTTTACATCCTTTACAGCGGTTAATACAGCATATTTTTTTATGATAATATTATTTTTACTCATAAAAACATAGTCAATCCTTCTCTTAGGTTTTTTGCAAACATCAAAGCCATTATATGTGCCAACAGGACCATATGGTGCTTGTGTACATTTTGTTTTTGAATCATTTAAATGTTTTGTTATGAATTGTATCGGTGT
>JAOZNO010000228.1:3965-6379 GCA_029933755.1 Bacteroidales bacterium
TCAGGTTGCAAATTAAAATCTCCCATTAAAAATATTGGTAGATTTTTTTTATTGATTCGTTTAATCTTTTTAATAATTAGTTCTGCTGATTTCTCACGGGCTATTTTGCCTTTATGATCAAAGTGTGTATTGAAAACCCAAAATTCTACTCCTGATTCTTTATTTTGTAAAAGTATGTAAGTGCATATGCGATTAAGTGATGCATCCCAACCTCTTGATGGTTTTTCCGGTGTTTTAGATAACCAGAATGTTCCACTCTTAAGTTCTTCATATTTATACGAATTGTAAAAAACTGCAGAAAATTCGCCCTTTCCCTTTTCTTTAATATCTGCCCTGGCTACACCTACATATTTGTATTCCTTCAAGTTTTTATCAATAAATTTAATTTGATGTTCTAAACCTTCTTGAGTCCCTATCACATCTGGCTCATAAAAAAGGATTTGGTTAACCAATGCTTCTTTCCTGTTAGGCCATGCATTTTCACCATCTTTTGGATTATCATAGCGAATATTATAACTCATTAATTTAATATCCTGACTATAAGAAAATGTGAAAAAAGTAAATATAAGGGTTAAAAGGATTAATGTTTTTTTCATTTGAGACTTATTTTAATGGAATATGTTTTTTTAAGAATTCATTTATATAATATTGAGTATAATTATTTACGGGTTTAGCTATATCCATAGCATGCGGCCATCCCTTAAGCCTGTGATATTCATTTTCCACACCCATATCATCTAATTTCTTTTTCAATTTATCTGATTGGATAACTGGTACAATATCGTCTATTGTTCCATGGAAAATCAAAGTGGGCGGGTCATCTTTTGTTACATAATTTATGGGTGATGCTTCTTTATAAAGTTGAGGGGCTTCACTATATTTTTTCCCAAGAAAGTCGACAACAAGATGGTTATTGATTGCAAAATCAGTTGTTAAATCGGTAGGGCCATAAATAGCAATAATTGCTTGCACTTTGCTACTTACATCATTCCAGTCACAGTCTGCTGAGTAGGTACTATCATCAGTATATCCTGCCATCATAGCCAAATGAGAGCCTGCTGAGCCACCAAGCAAGGCAATTTTATCAGGATTAATATTGTATTCTTTAGCATGAGTCCGCAGCCAGCGAATGGCACACTTAACATCTTCAACGGCTGCTGGAAAGTTGGTAGGTGGATATAGATGATATGAAATAGTTGCACATACATATCCGCGTTTCGTAAATGGTATAATATAAGGAAGATAATCTTCTTTTTTCCCACCTCTCCATGATCCACCATGGATGAAAATAAGGAGTGGCGTGGGTTTGTCAATATTTAATTTACTGTATATATTTAGTCTTAAAGTATCATTACCCACAATTTTATAATTAATATTGCTTAGCGTATTAATTTCTGGTGGGATTGTCGGCTTTTCTTCAATTAATTCAATGCGACCTAATACATGTGCTATTTTGAGGAATGTTAAATTTTTATATCCCTTAGGTGGAACGGGTGGTATAGTGTCTTTTGTGCTACGACAGCCGTAGATTGAAGACATCATCATCACGATGATTATATACAGCAGCACCTTAAATGGCCTAACAATTGAACATTTTAAATAAGATAATATTCGCAAATAATTTGACATTTATGCATGCATTTATTAAAATTAACAAATTTATTAGTTTTTAGAACTAATAGTTTCATCTTTTTTAACCGATTTTAATAATAAATTAGCCTCTCCAGTTTCTAAAGGTTAACTAATTGTCCAGAAACGGAAGATTTATAAATTGCTAAAATAAGCTGTAAAGCTTTATATGCTTCCTTACCATTGACTTTCGGATGTTGCTTATTGCTTATAGCAGAAAGGATGTCTTCAAATTGCCGGACAAATAAATCATTATTTATTATTCTAGGATCTGACGCACCACCTTTTTTTTTAGAATTTATTGCCGAAAATGCTTGATCTCCCTTAAAATGCTCAAATATTATCTCATCATTTTCAAAAATGACAGTACCTTTTGTTCCATGAATTTCCAAACGTGCAGACAGTCCGGGGAAAAACGCTGTTGATGCTTGTATCACTCCTTGAGCACCATTTGTAAATTCTATTAGAGCTATTCCTGTATCTTCTACTTCTATATTATGGCTTACCGTTCTGGTTTTTGCATATACGTTCTTTACTGACCCCATAACAGATAGCAGTAAATCAATATAATGTATCGCTTGATTTATGAAAGGCCCACCTCCGTCTAAAGCATATGTTCCCCGCCATTTTCCACTATCATAGTATTCTTGGGTACGATACCACTTAATAGATGCATCACCTTGTATAAATTCACCAAATTTCCCTGTGGAAACATAGTTATATAATTTTCGCATTCCTTTTGAAAATCGCATTTGACTGATAACTCCGAGTGTTACGCCATGCTT
>JAOZNO010000229.1 GCA_029933755.1 Bacteroidales bacterium
ATCTATTTTTAATTTGCTTTCATTTATTCGCAGTAGCTCATGAGGGCTAAAGCCGTTGCCACATGTTACCACATGATGTAAAATAATTATTGCCTTGAATGATTAATAATTCTTTTAATGATGCTTGTTTCATAAGTTTTAAAATAATCAAGTTAGCTGTATTTTTTAATGTGCTGTGCTTAGGAGTTGATACTAAATAAATTGACGCTTTTAACTCGTTCTTTTGCCCTTTAACTTCCTTGAAAAATGCTTTAAATAGCTCGCTATTCGCTGTTTTTTCAAATTGCTAAAGAACAAAATAATTGCGCCAAAAACAGTCAATTTATTTCATCACAACTCCTTAGTGCTTTTTCATTAATTATAATATTGTATTTTAATCTCAAATCCTTAATCCACAAAGTATTTGTATCGTTTTGATAGTCTAAAATAAGCTCGGTTTTATAACTTTGCCAAGTTTTTTTTGTTTTTGAAATACTTGTGTTCAGATAGACAAGAGCATTCTGTTTTTCTAAAATTATAAATTTATGTTGTATATTTTTAGAATGATACTCACTTATTACTGAATCGAAAATATTATCACTAGCTTCTTCTGCTATAAATCGATTTTCAAACTTAAATTCGCCTTTTATTGATTTGCTTACTTTTAATGCCAGTAAACTATCAGATACTGCCTGCTTTTTATACTTCTGAAAGTATTTATTCAATTTTCGAATATCTATACCTGTCTCATATTTAAAAACAGAAATATCAGCAGACAAGAACTTATTATATTTTTCAAAGTTTAACTCATAAAATTTTTTCATTCCTAAGGTATCATTCTTTGCTTTTTCCCAAACTTCAGTTTCCATAATTTTAAAAAACAGCATACCATCATAGAACCCATTAACAAGATATTTATATGATTTGTTTTCCTGACTAAGTATATTAGTTCCAAATTCTAATACAATTTTATCTTTAAATTCCTTGTATTGTTGATTTACATAGTTTTTTACCGGAATAGGAAACATGTTTTTTTGATGGTATTCTAGTGATTTGGCAAAATCATATTTAGTATATTTTTTATTACCAATTTTAAATAATACACCGGTAAGGTCAACAAAATCCGGTAAAATCCATTTCCTTTCAAAAATAGTACTATCAACAATTGTGTATAATATATCTAACTCTTTATTTTCTGAAAAATTATTTTCTTTTTTAAATCGATTAATCAAATTTTGTTCACAGGTTTTATATCGATCACTATTTAAAATCATTTTTTTTATTTGATCTTTCATTTGCTTGTACTCAAGTATCTTTTGCTGATCAATTCTTTTTATAATATGCCAACCATCCTGAGTTCTAACAGGTTTAGATATATCACCATTATTCTTCAAATTAAAAGCAGCATTTTCAAATTCATGAGACATATACCCGGTACCAAACCAAGGTAACTCCCCATTATTATTTGCATTTCCTTTATCATCAGAATGTTTCATTGCAAGTTTAGCAAAATCATCACCTTGTAATATTTGCTGGTACAAACTGTCAATCCTTTTTTTCAAACGTTTATTTTCTTGTTCGTCAATATTTTTAGGAGTATAAACTACAATATGTGCAACTTTAAATTTTCCTGGATTTAATCGTCTGTCAACTATTTTTATAATATGATAGCCAAACTTTGTTCTGAGTGGATTAGATAATACATTTTTGATACCATTATAAATGTAGTTTTCAAATTTGTAAGGAGTTTGAAATGATTTTACAAACCATAAATCACCACCATTTTGAACAGCAGAAGGATCGTCAGAGGCTTCTCTGGCTACACTTTCAAAGCTTTCAGTATCAATTAGTCTGGATTTTAAGTGTATCGCCTTTTGATAGGCAATCAGGGTGTCTTCTGGTGATGCAAATTCACTAACTTTTACAAGAATATGGCTGACTCTTATCTCATATTTAGTACGTTGGTAGGCTTCTAATGAAAGTTTTTCAAAAGTTTCTGTATTAAGCAAAAATGGTTCAGCTAATTGCTTTTTATAGTTTGTAAATACTTTGATGAATTTTTCAGATTTGTCAAAATTACGATTTTTAGCTTCAATTACTTTTAGTTTATAGTTAATGAATTTATCCAATTCTGCTTTTAATAAATCAATATCTGTTGGAAGTGGGCTTGAGTTATTTTTCTTATAAACATAAATAAACTCTTCTGTTGATATTTTGTTTCTATCAATAGTTACAATAGTCTCAGCTTCCTGGCTTTGGCCAATAAGTTGAAATAAAAGGAATAAATTTATTATAAGTGTAATGATTTTCATGCCAAATAATCTTGAAAAAACGAAACTATTTTTAATTTCTTATCGAAAGATATTATTAAAAAAATAAAATTAAAAAATCTAACTGGTGGCCTAAACTACGTTGATCTCCTTTTTATCATTTCCATAATGTTTCTTTAATTTAAAGAAAACAGTTATTAATACCTGCAAAGCTTAGTCCGTCAGTATTGTGTTTAAAACTTCTATCGACTGTAATTAGGTGCTTCTCTGGTTATAGCAACATCATGCGGATGACTTTCTACAATTCCAGAATTGGTTATTTTTACAAACTGAGCATTGTGTAAATTATTAATGTCAGCTGTTCCACAATATCCCATACCTGCACGTAATCCACCTATCAGTTGATATATAACTTCTTCCAGTGTACCTTTATATGGAACCCTTGCTGAAATCCCTTCAGGAACCAATTTTGAAATGTCATCCTCCATGTCTTGAAAATACCTATCTTTTGAACCATCTTTCATTGCTTCAATTGAGCCCATACCCCGATATGATTTAAATTTTCTACCTTGGTAAATAATGGTTTCACCCGGAGATTCTTCTACACCTGCAAATAATGAGCCTGCCATAACAGAATGAGCACCTGCTGCAAGGGCTTTAACCATATCACCAGAATACCTGATTCCACCATCAGCAATTACCGGGATGCCCGCAGATCTTACTGCTTCGGCAACATTAAATACAGCGGATAGTTGTGGATATCCAACACCTGCGATTACTCTGGTAGTACATATAGAGCCAGGGCCAATTCCTACTTTAATTCCATCAGCACCTGCATCAGCAAGAGCTAAAGCAGCGCTGGCAGTCGCAATATTACCTACAATAATATCAATATCTTTATATTTCTTTTTTGCTTTTTTCAAGGTCTCAATTACGCCTTTTGAGTGACCATGTGCTGTATCAATAACCACTGCATCTACACCTGCTGAAACCAATGCATCAATTCTTTCAAAAGTATCTGGTGTTACTCCAACAGCAGCAGCAACTCTAAGTCTTCCTTTAGAATCTTTACACGAGTTTGGACGATCTTTAGCCTTAGTAATATCTTTATAAGTAATAAGTCCGATTAGTTTATTTTTATCATCAACAACCGGTAGTTTTTCAATTTTATGTTTTTGAAGTATTTGAGCAGCTTTTTCAAGATCAGTATTTTGCGAAGTAGTAATAATGTTTTCTTTAGTCATTATTACCTCAATCAACTTTTTTGGATTTTTTTCAAACCTGAGATCACGATTGGTAACAATTCCAATAAGCATTTTTTTCTTATCAACAACAGGTATTCCTCCAATTTTAAAATCATGCATAATTTTATTGGCATCAGCTACATTTGCATCCTTACTAATTGTAATTGGGTCAATAATCATCCCGTTTTCAGCTCTTTTCACAATTTTTACCTGCTGAGCCTGTGCTTCAATACTCATATTTTTATGAATGACTCCTATTCCTCCTTCACGGGCAATTGAAATGGCCAATTTTGATTCCGTAACGGTGTCCATTGCTGCTGATACAATCGGTGTATTTAAAGAAATATTTTTACTAAATTTTGTGCAAATACTTACATTTCTAGGTAAAACATCTGAATATGCCGGAATTAGTAATACATCATCAAATGTTAGCCCTTCTGAAACAATTTTATCCTCGTATATTGACATTTTTAGCTGATTTTTAAATAAATAATGAGTTCAGAGTTTGAAATAATTTGCCGCCAAAAGTACAAAAAAATGAGCAGTTGGCTTAAGAAAACCATATTTTTTGTAATAAATGATTATTTGATTAATTTTAGAGTTTTCTAAATATGAGATGTTATTGGCTCTGGTTTAAATATTCTGGGATGCCGATAATTATCTTCTATGTTTTAATTTACAGGTAATTAGTCATTAAGTCATTGGTAATTAAAAATAGATATTAATTACTAATGATCAGCATATTAGTTACTTGCGAGATATATGCATTGTAGACATTAAAAATATCCTAGACCCGCCTTCCATAGTGTAAAGTACGGCGGACAGGCAAGCTAAACTTGAGCGATGTTATTTGATGACTTACTGATAATAAGCTAATTAATTATTTTGAATAAATACGAGCAAATACTTGTGAAATACTGGGGTTTTACCAAATTTAGGGAACTTCAGGAAGAAATTATCAAATCTGTTGATGAGGACGGGAAGGATGCACTTGGCCTTTTGCCAACAGGTGGCGGAAAATCAATTATTTTTCAGGTGCCGGCACTTTTAAATGAAGGTTTTTGTTTGGTTATTACACCATTAATTGCCTTAATGAAAGATCAGGTTGAAAATTTAAAGACAAAAAAAATTAAGGCTGCTGCTATTTATTCAGGGCAAACGAAGCACGAGATTGATATTATCTTAAATAATGCTGTATATGGTGCATACAAATTCCTCTATGTTTCACCTGAGCGTTTAGCTACAGACTTATTTCTTACCCGCTTGCCTGATATGAAGATAAACCTGCTAGCTATCGATGAAGCTCATTGTATTTCACAATGGGGTTATGATTTTAGACCAGCTTATCTTCAAATTGCTGAAATACGAAAGTATTTGCCTGATATTCCGGTGTTGGCACTTACTGCTACTGCAACCAAAGATGTAGTTATAGATATTCAGAATCGTTTAAATTTTAAAGAGAAAAATGTTTTTAGGAAGAGTTTTGAACGAAAAAACCTTGTTTACCTTGTTCGGGAAGTAGAGGATAAGATGAGGTATTTACTAAAAATTGTAAATAGTATTAATGGTTCAGGGATTATATATGTTCGAAACCGAAAAAAAACCAAAGAAGTAACTGCGTTTCTGCAAAAAAATAGAATTGGTGCTGATTATTACCATGCCGGGATAGAAAATAAGTTAAAAGACCATAAACAAAACAGTTGGAAGCTTGGAAAAACAAGGATAATTGTATCGACAAATGCATTTGGAATGGGTATTGATAAAGCAGATGTTCGTTTTGTGATACATATGGATTTACCTGATTCACTTGAGGCGTATTATCAGGAAGCCGGGCGTGCTGGTAGAGATGGTAAACAAGCATTTGCTGTACTTTTGTATCACGCTTCTGATGAAGGGAAATTAAAAAAAAGAATTCAAACTAATTTTCCTGAAAAGGAATTTATAAAAAGGGTTTACGAAGCACTTGGAAACTATTATCAATTACCTATTGGTGCAGGAAAGGGTAGAATGCTTGATTTTAGGATAAGTGATTTTGCTTCAAAATTTAAACTGCCGATACTGCAAACCTATAGTGCATTAAAACTTCTTGGAAACGAAGGGTATCTCGAACTTTCTGAAGAGTTCTTTAGTTTCTCAAAAATAATGTTTATTGCTCAGCAAAAAGATTTGTATAAGTTTCAGGTTGAAAATAAAAAGTTTGATCCTTTTATTAAATTGCTTTTGCGTACTTATGAGGGTATTTTCACAAATTATGTAAATATTGATGAAGAATTTATTGCAAGAAAAGCAAGATCTAAAACAGAATTGGTGTTTGATTATCTACAAAAATTGAATCAATTGAATGTGATTAAATATATTCCCAAAAGAAAACTTCCTTTTATATTTTATACTGAAGAACGGCTTGAGGAAAAGAATTTAAGGATAAGCAAGGAAAATTATGAAATAAGGAAAGATAACTATCTAAAGAGAATTAATTCAGTTTTAAATTATGCTTCGTCACATAATAAATGCCGTAGCCAGATACTATTAGCGTATTTTGATGATAAAGATTCAAGTCGCTGTGGGCAGTGTGATGTTTGCCGACGAAGAAATGAACTGGAATTAAGTAAATATGAGTTTGATATAATCCTGGAAAATATAAAACCGAAACTTTTAGAAGAAGAGTTGAGTATGGAGGAACTTATTAATTCATGTAAATTTCTTGAAAATAAATTATTTAAAGTGATTTCATGGCTTACAGAAAATGATAAAATTATATTAACGGAAAAAAATAAGTATAAGTGGAAGGTAGAACTATCCTGAATAATTCCCCGCTAAGGCGGGGCAGGCTATGCGTTTTTTCTTAGTTGGAA
>JAOZNO010001036.1 GCA_029933755.1 Bacteroidales bacterium
AATTGCACTAAAAAACGGTTATTATCAAGTCGGTTCGCATGAGTTTGATCGTTTAATAAAATCAAGTAAAGGAATGTTGCTTGATGTTCGTACCAAAGGTGAATTTGACAATGAGCATATTGAAAATTCAGGGCAATTAAATTATTATGCCTTCGATTTTAAAAAGAAATTAGATCTACTACCTAAGGATCATGAAATATACCTGTATTGCAATACCGGTTACCGAAGTGAGAAAACAGCTAAAATGCTTATTAAAAAAGGATATACCAATGTGTATAATCTGGAACGAGGCATAATGGAGTGGAATTTTGAAGAATTACCGGTAATTATTGGCGAAAAAACAGATAAAAAACAACCCGATAAAGTAAGTATTGAAATGTTCGTATCAACTATAGCTTCAGATACTTTAGTGCTAATTGATTTTTATGCTCCCTGGTGTGGGCCTTGTCGGAAAATGATGCCTTTAATTGATAGCATAAAAACACAATATCATCCACGTATGAAAGTGTTTAAAGTAAATTCAGATGTTAGTAAAAAACTAATAAAGCAACAGAAAATTATAGGTGTTCCTTTGTTCAGGCTTTACCGAAATAATGAATTGCTGTTTGAAAAAGACGGGATGCTTAGTCGAAAAGAACTTGAAGCAATTATTGAAGAGTATTTATTTGGAAAATAGGAAGCTTGACAAATGTACGTCTTTGCAATGGCAAAGCCGGAAGCAATCCCTCGTTATTAAGCTAGGATGCTAATTCTAGGAGTATGGCACAGACCAAACTTCAGAAGATTGCTTCTCCGCTAGCCAGCGGATCGAAAAGACGACTATAAATAAACACCATTTGTCCTGCGTATGACAAAATCATATAACAGCAACATTTACTTTTACATTAAAATTAAAAACAATTTAAAAAACAAAAAAATGAAAAATTTAATTCTAACATTAAGTATTGTTTTAATCGTATTTAGCGGATTAAAAGCCCAATCGTTTATGACCAAAACCGGTCATGCACAATTTTTTTCTGAAACAGTTGCTGAAAATATTACAGCAAACAATTACAAAATGGTAAGTACCCTTGATTCAAAAACAGGTGCAATGGTTTTTTCAGTACCTATTCAAAGCTTTGAGTTTGAAAAGTCGATGATGCAAAAGCATTTTAATCAGGAAAACTATATGGATTCAAAAAAATATCCAAAAGCTAAATTTAAAGGTGCAGTTACCAATATTGGCGATGTAGATTTCACTAAAGACGGTACTTACAATGTTACCATTAAAGGGGATATGACCATAAAGGGAAAAACAAAATCGATTACTGAAAAAGGAACACTCCAGGTAAAGGGAACTGAAGTTGTTGGAAAATCGACATTTAACCTTGCTATTGCTGATTATGGTGTGGGTAAACCACCTAAAAAAAGCAAAACGGAAAATGTTGCTGATGTAGTTAAGGTTAGTGTTGATTTGAATTATAAACCAAAGAACTAGCTTTAAGTAAAAATCACAATAAAGGTTTTATACTTATATGCTCTGAATATTTGGTCATTAATGGTCATTTAGTAGTAATTAACTAAAGTTTCGCACTAGATAAAATTAAGATTAATTATCTATTATACAATTAT
>JAOZNO010000230.1 GCA_029933755.1 Bacteroidales bacterium
TTATTTATCAAATCACCGAATAACCAAATCATCAAATCACCATTATTCCAATTATTTATTGAATCATTATAGCATTATATCATTGAATATTTGTCATTCACTACAACCACTACTGTTTACTAGCTACAGCAAAGCTGATTATTAAATACTTAAGACTTACCAAGCTTTAAAAACTTTGCAAGTCACCGCCTACTGCTTACTACCCACTGCCTACTGTTTCCTTTCTACTGTTTACAGCCTACTCTACGACTGTTTACTGCTGAAGACTGCATACTGCCTACTGAAGACTGCCTACTGGCCTACTATCACAATTCTATAAATATCTCTGTCCCTTCATTTAGTTTACTTTCTGCCCAAATTTTGCCCCCCAACTTTTCAATAATATCTTTGCTTACAATTAAACCCAAACCTGTTCCACTATTCTCATTATTAGGTGACTGTCCATTGTCTGAAAACAAATTTTCAACATCATCTTCACTCATTCCTCTACCATTATCTTTAACTGTTAAAACCAATTGATTATTTTGATGATGACCTGATAAATATACAGAACTATTATTGGGCGAATACTTAACCGAGTTGGCAATGAGATTATTAAGGACAATACTCAATAATCTTCCATCAGTCTCTATTTCAATATTTTCATCAATATTATTTTCAATACTAATTAATTTTTCATTTGCAAATTCCTGCAATATCATAATCACTTTGTAGCTTAAAACCGATAAATTATACAAGCTTTTATTAACAGAAATTTCTCGTTGCTGATTAATAGACCAATTCAGCATATTTTCTAACTGCAATTTAAGTGCAATTGATGAATTAAGCATCCTAGCAAGAAAATTATCAATTTCTTTTCTATCTATTTTATCAAATTTTGTTTTTAGGGAATTAGTTATGGAATAAAAAGCCGAAAGTGGAGCTTTAAAATCATGCGAAATAATACTCATTAAGCGGTTTTGGGTGGCGTTAAGTTGTTCTAATTGAGTATTTGTTTCATTTAGTGCAATATTTGCATTTTTCTTTTGTTTATTTATACGAATTAATAGAATTACAAAAGCAAAGAAAAGCATTAAAACGAGTAGTGCCCAAGCAATTATTATTTTTTGCCGTTTATTTTCAGTTTGTTTTTGAAGTATTTCAGCCTTGTTTACTTTAATTTCCTGAATTTTCTTCTCCACATTATAGCGGGTTTCCATTTCCTCTATTGCGTTCAATTGTTCTACACTATGAACACTATCTTTTGTTACAAGATATAATTCATGGTATTTTAAAGCTTTATCAAATTGCTTCAGATTTTTATATGCATTAAAAAGGGCAAAATAAGCATCGTATTTTAAAAAAAGGGCATCAACACTGTCTGCAAATATTAAAGCTTTATCAGCATCATTAATTGCAGTAAATAAATATGATTTTTTAGCTTTATCAGATTTTGCATACTCTGTTTTTATAGAAGCCAAATTTTGTAATGCCATAGAAACACCATACAAATCATTACTTTTATAATATAAACTTAATGAGCTGTTGAAATAGTTTTCTATTGAACTGTATTCTTTTGCTGTAAGGATGGTGTCCTTTTTATTAAAATATAAACTATGATATAGCGAGGCGATATTCAAATTACAATCGGCAGTACTGCGAATATCTCCAATTTCGTTAAAAATAGCCATAGCTTGTTCATAATTTTTAATTGCACTATTATATTTCTCTTGCTGTTTTTCACGGTCATTTGTAATTTTTGCACAATCGTCTAATACAATTCCATTATTCATTAAACAAACAGCTTCCCCTTTTTTATAGTTAATATCCCTGTACAGCTTTAAGGCTTTTTTATTATATTCCAGTGATTTTGTTAATTTAATTTTTTTTACTGAGCTTGAAGCCTGCTCACTTTGCTCCCAAAGTACAATTCCTATACAATTTAAACATCCTGCAAAACCTTTTTTATCATCTAGCTTTTCAAATATTTTTACTGCACTAAAATAATGTTTATAAGCTGTTTCGTATAAACCTTGTGTGTCGAATAAACCTCCTAAATAGTATAACGAATAAGCTTCAAGGCTTTTATTTTCTTCTTCTTTTGCCAATTCAAGTGTTTGTTTACAGAAATAAATTGCCGTATCGGTATTTGAAAATTCATACTCTTCAACAAACTCAATTAATTTTTGCAAAGCAGATGAATCATTTCTGTCAGATTGCTTTTTATTAATTTCCTGACTAAACAACACATTTATTAAAAGAAAATTAACTACAAATAGTATAAATATCTGTTTTATCATAGTCGGTGTTTGTTAAAACTGCCTCAATTTTCACCAAATTTAATAATTATCAATAAATATCAGTAAAATTCCCTATCTAATTTACGGATATTTACCGATTGATTCCCATTATAATATAAACTAACTTTGTTCCATCAATTTACCCTTTAGTTTAACTTAAGATTTAATCAAAAAATTAACATTATGAAAACAATAAGCAAATTAATGATTCTATTTCTGATAATAGGGTTTGTACAAACAGGAAGTGTTGAGGCACAAAGCTGGAAAGACATAAAAAACAAGACCAAAAATGTTAAGTTGAAGAAAAAAAAGAAGACTCCTACAAAAACAAGCACAACTACCACTAATTCAAACAGTAATACCCCAAATAATAGTTCGACCATTAATTCAAACAGTAATACAAAAAACACTACAACTACCACTAATTCAAACAATAATACCCAAAATAACAGTTCTACTTCTTCTGAGATAAAAAAAGAAGACAAGAAAAAAGAAGTAGTAGTAAAAAAGGAAGAAGTAGTAATAGAAAAAGTAAACCCAAACCTATTACCTGTGGTTACAGCTGAACAAACAAAAATTATAGCTGAAAATAAGATTGAAATTGATGGTGCATATAAGGATAAAACTGACTTTGGTGGTTTAGGGCATTTAATATTTACTAATGATTTTAATAATAAAGATGCAAATATAATTTCATTTAGTAATAAAGATCGCATTTATGCACATTTTAAAATTGATAAAAAAATTGCCTCTTCATTTCCTGTTATTAAGAAGAAAGTAGCTGGTGTAGACATGGAGTATACAGTAGAAGAGCTTAACATCACTTTATATTTAACTGTTGATGATCAGGAAAGTAAAAAAAGTGTTATTAATATTAAAAATAAAGATTATTTTGAGCTCGTATATGATACAAAGGAAATTACATTTGCTATTGTTGATGATGGGAGTTTTTACAGTTCCATTATAGAAAAATATAAAAAAGACGCAAAATTTGAAACTAAAGTTGATGCTGCATATGCATACAACGATGTTATATCACGTATTTTTTTGACAAAAGCTCCTAACACATTCAAAAATTTAGCTCAAGGGAATCATAAGGTAGGAATTAAGCTTGAGATAGAAGCAGTATATAGTTATTATGGGGAAATAGTTTATAAAAATATCAACGGTGTATTTATGATAACTATTGATGAAGAATCAAAAAAATGTTATACCGACAATTATAATATGCTTACAGCACTCCACAAAGAATATAAGCAAAAAGCAAGCAATACAGAGTATGCAGCAAGAGGAGATTTTGCTGCAGAAAAAGAAAAGAGAAAGCTTGCTAAAATGACACCTGAAGAAAAAAAAGCACATGACAAAAAAGAGCTAGATGAATACATAAAAGAGAGAAATGCAGTGATGGATAATTATAAAGAAAACCCAAGCGAAGCAGGTGACAATGAATTCACTATCTATGTAAAAAATAACAATAGTGGGGTATCTGTGCGTATAATTGAAAAAAGCTCAAGAGGAAATGAGAATATATATACAATAACTCCAAATCAAACTCAAAAGTTAAGCCTTTTTAAAGGTCAAAATTACACGATCTTGCTTTATGGTCAAAGCGCAGCAAAAAGCACTGCACGAAAAGTTGCATCTGTAAGCGAAAAAAATGATGGTCAAACTATTAATGTAAAATAAGACATAGCACTTTACAATCGAAGCCTTCGCTCCAAGCAAAGGCTTCGATAAACAAACACTTAAGTTACATTCATGAAATTACAACTAATATCTATAATCATGATTTTATCATCTCTGTTTTCTTTTGGCCAAAAAGCACATTTCCAAACAATTTTTCCAAAAGCTAAATTTTTCGAGTTTAATTCCAATAGAGATAAAATCTATATTTACTCATACGGTAAGCTTTCTGTTTACGATATAAACAAGAACAAATTATCTGTAATAGATACAAATATTTATGCAGAAACGGTTAGGAATCGATTTCCTTTTTTTCTTGCTAAAACAGGTTTGGTTTATTTTGTTAATGATAAGTACGTTTATGAAATAAAAGATGATGAGATTATAAAAAAAGCACCTTTTATTTACGAAGAATACAGTGGCGGAATGATTGATGCCGCATATCGAAAAAAGGAAGAACAAAAAATGAAGGAGTTTAATAAATTAATAGCTGATTACGAGGATGGTGATATTAAAAAATTGATGGATGATATTTTTATTTTGAATTATAAGGATGGACATTCAGTTGCATTTGAACACAGAAGGCTAAAGGTTGATAATTTAACAAAAGAAAATAAAGCAAAAATACTGAAACATGTAAAACAAGTAGATTTAGATACAGATACATCATTTATTATCGAAGATGATGATGAAACTACAATAAGTCATTTTAATAACAAGAAACTAATTATTAAAGAAAAAAAGTATTCTTGTCGTAAGGCTAGTTTTATGTCGTTATCCAGCGATTGTAAATATAAAATGGATATTGAGTTTAACAACAAAACAATTAAGTTAAAAGATACTAATCGTAAATATAGGGGAAGCCTTAAGGATGGTGGAAAATTAAAAGGGGATTTATACAGACATTTATCAAATTCAAAGCGAATTACGGATAAGAATGGTGATATATATTTATTGTTTTGGGAAAAAGATGAGCATAACTTAATTAAACTGCCTATTAATCAATTTGGCTCAGAGATAAAATAAGGGCGTTACCTTAAACTTGGTGATATGTTGATTTGGTGATGATAAAAATACCAAATAAACGGATAAACAAATAATCATAACATTATAAAATCAAATTTAAACCAATGTCACACAAAATTACAAACACATGGCAAACAAGATTTTATCATCAGCTTTAATACTACTCCTTTTATCAATTACAACAGTTTCATTTACGCAAAAGAATAAAAATATGGAAACATTCACAGATAGCAGAGACGGACAGGTTTATAAAACCATAAAAATTGGAAATCAAATTTGGATGGCAGAAAACCTTGCCTATAAAGCTGAACGTGGATGTTGGGCTTATGATAATGATAAAACGAAGGTGGCTGAATACGGATATCTATACGATTGGGAAACGGCAAAAGCTAGTTGTCCAAAAGGCTGGCATTTACCAAGTGATGAAGAATGGACAGAACTTATAAATTACTTGGGAGGAAAAGAACTAGCCGGTGAAAAGTTAAAAAGTTCAAATTGGAATCTTTTTGATGGTAAAAACTACGGTAATAATTCAAGCGGGTTTTCAACTTTGCCTAATGGCTTTTGTATAGATCATGGTAGAGGAATGATGATATTTGGTGGCTTGGGTGAGGATGGTAATTTGTGGAGTAGTACTACAAACGGTAGTGATGCTTCGTACTATAAACTTGACGCCGATAGAAGTAGCATTGGGCAGGACAATATAGACCATAGCTCCGGCTTAGCCGTTCGTTGTATTAAAGAAAATTAGTTAGTGGGTGACTTGCAAAGTTTTTAAAACTTGGTAAGTCTTATTCAAGGAAGTCATTGATGGTCATTAAATTGTCATTCGATAGTCATTAAGTTATTGGTGATTTAAAATGAAATCAAATAAACAAATAAACGAATCTTCAAATAAACATCTAATGACAGCGCAGCAAATGACAATTAATGACAGCGCAGCAAATGACAATTAATGACAGCGTAGCTAAATGACCCATCCTACGCTAAAGCTACGGATGATAAAACAATGACAGCGATACTTCGACTACGCTCAGTAGCCGCAAATGACTAATGACAGCGCAGCATAATGACCAATACACCAATTACTAATATTATGTCAACAGCACAAAAAAACAAACAACTGACAACAGAAGCACAAGAAAAAGATATTCTTTTCAGGGAAAGTTTTGTATTTGTACTTGATTTAATTGAATTTACAGAATTACTTGAGCAAAAGAAAAAAAGTTCATTAGCAAAACAACTATTAAAAGCCGGAACTAGCTTTGGTGAAATTATTAATGAAGCAAGATTCACAGAAAATAATGAAAAATATATCTGTAGACTTAAAAAATTAAGTAAAAAC
>JAOZNO010000231.1 GCA_029933755.1 Bacteroidales bacterium
TGGCGTACAAGGGTATAGCTACTTCTAATGAGAAAATTGCAAAAGCAGTCAAAAAAACAAAAGATTTAGTAATTGTTGATACAAACAATCAACTAATCAGTGCTTTATTTAGTGCAAATTGTGGTGGACAAACCAATAATTCAGAAGATGTTTGGTCATCAGAAGTATCATATTTACGTTCACGAAAAGATGAATATTGTACTGACCAGCGACAGGCAACTTGGAAAAAAACGATTACAGTAAAGAATTTCAAAAAGTTTTTAAAAGAGAAAGATATTATTATTCAGAATAATATTGCAGTTGATTCATTTGCTTTTGAACAAGCTGAACGTTTTAAATACTATACGATAAATAATCAGGAAATAAAACTTACTACAATACGATACGGTTTACATTTACGCTCTACCTTTTTCAGTATTGTTCCTAATGGAAATACGTTAACATTAAATGGCCGTGGTTATGGGCATGGTGTTGGAATGTGCCAGGAAGGTGCAATGAATATGGCAAAAAAAGGGAAAAAGTATGATGAAATTATTAAATATTACTATAAGGATGTTCAGATTAAACCCTTGAAAAAAGTTCAAGGCAGATAATTATAACTAATGAATCTTAATTTCTTCTTTGGCATTAACAAAATGTTCATTATTTTAGGTGATTTCAAAATAAAAGCACAAAAAAAAGCTGCCCGTAAAAAACGAACAGCTTTTTTTTAAGAATTTAAACAAAAACTATAACACCTGACCTTTAAAGCCATATGATTTAGTTTTGCTAACTTTTGTTCCATTTTGGTTAATGGTGTGTGTTGTCACACTAACTTTCTTTTGGAATTGACCTGATTTCATATACTGAGGATCAACAGTTACAACGATAGTACCTTTTTGTCCAGGCTTAATTGTACGATTTAAAACGGTAACTCCAACTCCCTGAGGAATGAATATTTCACCAACTTTTAAATCAGATTTTCCAGTGTTCTTAATTGTAATCCGATGTTCTTTTTTAACATCTTTAATCACCCCAAAATCATAAGCTTGAGCACTTATACTACGTGTATTTGTAAAAGAAAACATTTGTACTTCTTCGTCTTCCACCTGACTAAAACCAGCTACAGAGAATACAAAAAGAAAAAGTAATAAAGCAGAGATGTGTTTTAATTTCATAATAATAAAAATTTAGATTTATAATGCGAATTTACAAAAAAAATGCTTGCGCTGTTTGCTAAACGGTGAAATATTCTGTTTTAGTATCATATTTACCATATTTGTTGACGAAATGTACGTTTTCTTTGATAAATTTAAAGTAAATAAGTCATAAGTGTTCAAAATATCATATACTCCTTACTTATAAAATCGTTTTTATTTTTTCAGGAAGTCTTCAGCGCTCGTATGTTTGTCTACAATGTCTTACTTTTATGTTTTTTTAATATTTGGTGCCTATTTAACGGTTTGCAGAAGTTGGCAGTAATCAGTCTACAGTATGCAGTGGCTCTGCAAAGTTTGCCTGCTGATAACTGAAGACTGTTCACACTTCAAAATAGTAAAAAACAAAAAAATACGTAAAATACTGATATTATAGACACAAATTAGATACTGTGTTCAAAGTTGAGTATATTTAATGAAACTCCTCGCAGCAAGTTGACGAGGTATCTCAGTCAAATATTGATGTTTATTAGCGCATCAAGATGCGGGGAATAAAACCCATGAGATCCCTCGACTATCGCTCGGGATCAGTTCGACTTAATTATTTCAGTTCACTAACGCTTCCCGATATTCGGGACAGGCTCTGAAACAATAGTCTCACTGATTTAAAAAAGGCTCTTTGTCAATTTGTTAGAGAGTACGCAGTTCTCAGTAGGCAGAAAAGATGCTATACTACAAAAAGTTTCCGAATGAATACTGGGAGCTGCTGACTTTTAACAAAATGTAAAAAAAACTGACATTATAGACAAACTCTAATTTTACCTAAGCTGCATTATTTTGCAAGCAAAAGACTTTTTTAGAATCAATACTTCTAATGATTATCAAGTTCACCTTCAAGTTTTTTCATTTTAAAATGCTCACCAGTTTCTTGAATGGTTTTTTTATACCAATTAGTACCATAGCCAGGCTGCTTCAAATTAGGGCTAACATATTTATAATTTTCCGGAACCTGTTTATCAGTTTTCACATTTCCATCCATATACTTTGTAAATAAGTATGCATACAGTTCCTGCCACTTTTTCAGTGTATTATTTCCCTGATTAACAGAATACTCTGTTAATAAATCAACTGCAAGTTTCTTGTCTTTTTTTAATAAATCGGCTGCTGCTAAATCCATTGCACTTGTATAAGCCACATACCTATCTTCTAATTCATTTTGCAGCTTTTCAATTTCCGGATGAATTACATTATACCTTGTATAAGCCAAATTTGAAACCTGATTAAATACCCAGAATGCAGCATCGGTAGTAAAATTCATCAATGAGCCATTCCCAACAGCAAAAGCTTTAGGTATTTCTGTAATACTACTATACATAGGTGTATAAACCGTACTGGAGGCATCATCTACTCCAAACCAAAGGATTCCTCCAATAGCGTCAGGCATCCAGCTTCTACTTTGAGAAACAAAAGAAAAACCAGTTTGTTGAGTAGTAATAGCACGTTCATTACAATATTTAACACTATCTACTTCCCATGTTAATGGTCGCCATCTGTAAGGATTGCTAAAAGGACCAGCACCAATATCTTTGGTCATATCTAAAATAGTACCTTCAAAATGATCTCTCATTATATTCATTACATCCTGAACGCTAAGCTTTTTATCAGGTTTGATCCATAAAGGCATAACATTTTTAGGATTATCACCAATTGCATAATCCTCATATTTATCCATCGTACTATTTACTTTTCTAAAACCAGCCCAAACCCTTGCTTCACAAAAACGTAAAGCGCCATAGTCTAAAGGTGCATATGCGTCAGTAAAACTAAAGTTTTTATCTTTCCCTTCATACCATCCCTTTTCTTTTGCAAAAGAAATAACATCTTCTGAGTACAAACAATTATCAGCATCTTTTAAAGGGAACGTTCTAATTCTTGCTTGATTTGCATGACCTGAAATATAACCATCAGGTATTCTGCGTGCAACCCAAACAGCACCTTTATTACCTTTGCCTTTTCCAATCATTTCCATAATCCAGACTTCGTTAGGATCTGCAATAGAAAATGATTCACCTGAACTATAGTAACCATACTCAGCAACTAAATCAGTCATTATTTTTATTGCTTCGCGAGCAGTTTTTGATCGTTGCAAAGCAATATATATTAGACTTCCATAATCCATAACACCTTCAGGGTCTGCCAATCCATGTCGTCCACCATAAGTAGTTTCGCCAATTGCTACCTGAAATTCATTCATATTACCCACTACATTATACGTGTGAGCAACTTGCTTAATTTTACCAAGATATTTTCCTGTATCCCATTCGTAAATATCTAACCAACTACCCGAAGGGTAATCAGTAGAAGGCCAGTGATATAACTCACCATATAATAAATGTGAATCTGCCGCATAAGTAACCATGGTAGAACCATCAACTGATGCACCTTTGGTAATTAAAAAGTTTGTGCAGGCATTAATTTCTCTTATTGAAAAACCTAACAATATGGCACTTAATAACACATATAAAAATTTCTTTTTTATCATAGTTTTTTAAATTTAAGTTTTGAACGCTGACAAAATTATAATTTAAATTGAGAATGGGAACAATCAATATGCGATTTTTAAGGAAAAAAGTAGTATGTATTTCTATTATATAAATTAATCAATTATCTTTATTGGAAATAAAGAATATCTAAGACTTAAATGTATTAAACAAAGATGTTAAGCAGAAGTGTTTTTTAAACTTGTTTAAGAACTTATTCGATTTATGAAAGAAAAATTTGAAGATGAAATTATAGATTCATGGAAAAATAATGTTAATCCCTGGATTACTGCTATTCGTGATGGGGAAATAGAAAGCAGGTTTCTTGTTACTAATAAAGCAGTGGTTAATGCTATTTTAAATAGAAAACCAAAAACGGTTCTTGATGTGGGTTGTGGGGAAGGTTGGCTGGTTAGAGAGTTAGCAAAAATAGGAATAAGCTGTATGGGTACTGATATTGTTCCGAAATTAATAGAACATGCTAAAAAAGTAGGTGGCGGAAGGTTTAAAACCATTCCCTATGAGAATTTATCACACAATCTACTTCCAAAAAAATTTGATCTTATTGTTTGTAACTTTTCGTTACTAGGCAATGAGTCTGTGATTGATTTATTCCAACAAATACCTGCACTGCTTAATAAAGGTGGATTATTCATCGTTCAAACAATTCACCCGATATCAGGATGTGGAGAAGAAAAATATATTGATGGGTGGCGGAAAGGTTCGTGGAAAGGATTTAGTGCTGAATTTAGTAAGCCTGCTCCATGGTACTTCAGAACATTAGAAACATGGAAAATCTTGTTTCAAGAGAATGGGTTTAAACTTAGAGAGGTATTGGAGCCGCTGAACCCGAAAACAAAAGTACCAGCATCTGTCATTTTTATTGGACAATTAGCTAGCAGATTGAGTATTCAAAAAAAAGTTCTTTTATGACTAAAAAAATAAATCCTACCAAAGATATTAAAGCAGTAAACAGTTTAACGATTGATGGAGTTAAAGGTATTGTAGATATTGTTGAGGCTATGTATTATACCATTACCCGTTTTGGAGGTTTGTTAGGTAATTCTGAAACTAAAAAAACAACTGGTATAACGGGATTAGTTTTTAGAATTATTCGAAAAATTATAGGATTAGCAGGTGGAGGTATTGATATTTTATTGAACAAACTTAGTTCAGTTATTGATGATAAAGAATCTTCGCCAGCAAGGGAAGCTGTGGTATCTGTTCTAAATGGTGTATTGGGCGACTATCTTGCAAAAAAAGAAAGTTCACTTGCCATTTCGATGAAATTACACATAGATAGCAAAACAGTAAATACCAAAAGCCCTTTGTTTATAGAATCATTAAAAAAATCAAATGGGAAAATTATTATTCTTGTACATGGTTCATGTATGAATGATTTACAATGGAGTAAAAATGGACATGACCATGGTGAAGCACTGGCCAATGATTTTGGATATTTACCTATTTACCTGCATTATAATACAGGGCTTCACATTTCAGAAAATGGCAGAGAACTAGCAAAGCTCCTTGAAGATTTTATGGAACAATTACCACAAGCAACCGACCTGATAATTCTTGCACACAGCATGGGTGGTCTCATTACCCGAAGTGCTTGTCATTATGGAAACCTTTTGGAACTTAACTGGATGAATCGTTTGCAAAAGATCATATTTCTTGGCACACCACATCATGGTGCACCTATGGAGCAAGCAGGAAACTGGATTGATAATATTTTGGAAATAAGCCCATACAGCAAACCATTTTCCCGTTTAGGAAAAATACGAAGTGCCGGAATTACCGATATGCGCTATAGTAATTTACTGGATCAGGACTGGGAAGGTAAAGACCGATTTGAGCCTTCAGGTGATCAACGTACACCAGTGCCTTTACCAACAGATGTTCAGTGTTATACAATTGCTGTCACTATTAATAAGGAAGCAAATAAGCTTGGCGACTATATTGTTGGTGATGGGCTAGTACCATTAAATAGCGCCTTAGGGCGTCATAAAAATCCTGAGATGAACCTTTTGTTTCCTGAAACCCATAAATGGGTTGGCAGGAATATGAAACATTTGGATTTGCTTGATAAGCCTGATGTATATGAAAAGGTGAAACAGTGGGTGGAAGCATAAGCTTACTTTTGAAACACAGGTGTTCGATGAATAATCCCCTAAATTATTAATATCTTTGCTACATATATCTATTTGAAAACAGAAAGTGTAGAGTTATGGGAAGTAAAGAAATTCTAAGCCAAGCCATTGAGCTTAAGCCTGAAGAACGATTTATTATTGTTGAAGGTTTATTGAAGAGCCTTGATGAACCTGATAAAAAATTAGACAAAATATGGGCAGAGGAAGCAGAAAAAAGGCTTAATACATATAGACCAGGAAGGTTGGAAGGAATTCCTATGTCTGAAATATTTGAGAATAAATAATAATTCTTTAAAAATGGAACCACTTTCGAAAATAGCCAATACAGCTTTAGATGAAATAACACAAGGGCAATTTATAGGATTATCAAGCATAGCAGTAACAGGATTGTTAAATGATTTTCAGTATGCCTGGTTAGCAAGGTTTAAAATCCCCTATAAATTTGAAGCACTTGATATGGCCAGAGCATTATGTTCTGGAGAGAACAAAACTGTATT